>JAJRSS010000103.1 GCA_024278615.1 Alphaproteobacteria bacterium | reverse complement strand
TATTTCCTGGCGCTTGTTGTTGCGGGCGAAATAGGCCCGGTAGTCTTTTTGATACGCCTTGACCGCCTTGGCCGCGCCCTTGGCGAAAACGTCCATCGCGCCTTTGTCCGGCCGGGGTGCGATCAGCGGTTTGGGTTTGACGCGGATGACGTGATCGGGGGTCGCCGTGCCCTGCTGGCTGTAGCGGCCCACATCCCGCCCGTTGACATAGGCGAGCACGTCCTTGCCGCCGCGGAACTCCAGGATCATGCGTTTCCACGCCCCGCCGCCTTCGTCCATGGCGGTCAGGCCGCGCAGCACGGTCGCCACTTCGGCGACGGAAGCAACCGATTTCGGCTGCCGCGCCGCCGCTGGTATCCCGCGTGATTTTTGCTTCAGGTATCTTTCCGCCCGGGTGACCATTGCGATCATGCGGCCGTAAGCTTCTTTTGCCGTGTCGCCGAAGGTGAAGATGCCGTGTTTCAAAAGGATCATGCCTTCGACCGAGGGCTCCGCCTGGAAAATAGTGGACGCCGCCTTGGCGAGGGCGAAGCCGGGCATGATGTAGGGCACGAATGCCATGGTTGGGCCGAATACCCGCCGGCAGATGGCGTCGCCATCGGGCAGGTTGGTCAGCGCCAGCACGGCGTTGGAATGGGTGTGGTCCACATAGCGGTGGGGCAGGAAGGCATGCAGCAAAGTTTCCACCGACGGGTTGGGGGCGGCGCTGTCCAAAAGGTTGGCCCTGAGGGCGTTGACCATGTCTTCGTCGGCGAGGGCGTCGAGACCGGCCAGCCGGCGCAGGGGTTCCAGCCGCACGGCGGGCAGGCCGGCGGGCTCGATGTTGCCCATGTCCCAGCCGGAGCCCTTGACGCACAGCACCGGCACCTCATCGCCGGTGATCTCGGTCATGGCGGTCTTGACCGAGGTGTTGCCGCCGCCGTGCAGCACCAGGCGGGGATCGCCGCCCAACAGGCGCGACGTATAGACGCGAAGGGCCAGATGCCGGCCGACGCCAAGACGGGCGTAGCGGCGGACCATGGCCTTGGCTTGCCTGTCCGACCACAGGTTTTTCATCGGCTGCCTCCCTCGGGCCGCATAATGAAAATGCGGCAGTCAAACACGTCAAAAGCCCCCAAAACGCGGTCAGGGGCGGTTGAAGGGCGGTTGCTCCCCCGGTCAAAACAGGAAAATCGACCGTAAGTCATTGACTTAGAACAAATCACGCCGAAACTGCCTGGGAAAATGTAATCCTTCGTTCGCATTTGTCATCATCCGCCTGTTTCCCGCCCATGCCGTCGATTGAACATCGCGGCTCCGGAAAGGGGGGCATATCATATCACTCCTTCGCATCCTTTCTCGGTATTCCACGGCCCGCCAGCGGCCAGAACCAATTCCTTCATAGGCTCTTTGGCGGGAATGGCGAGGGAGGGAAAACCTGCTAGGCACGCCGTCCCCGCGTGAATCAATCTTGCGTGCCAGCGGCCCGAAAATTGTTTTTCAACAGCCTCAGCCAGTAGGCTGACACGCCCTGTTGTTGCCCAACACGTAAATTCAGAAAGGCAAAGCTATATAGGCCATATAGGAAAATTCATGCGTGAAGTCCGAATAGCGAAAATTTTCTACTATCGTCAGCTTGGGCTAGGTCGGTTTAATCGGACCGCACCCTCAACGGTTACATCATTTCCGTCTTTTTCTCCTTGGAATGCCAACTTTATATCCAAATTTCTCGCGGTTAATGACATTTCGGATCGTTGCACCTCGACACCATCCGGCCCGGTGTACCGATAGTAATCCGTTTGGCCGATCAGTTCTTATTCCTGTTCGTACCAAATCTCCATCGGCAAAATAATTTTGCCAACATCCCTCAAACCCTGAGTGGTCTGCACTTGCAGATCCCCTCGAGAAATTGATAGTTCGATTCGTGTCTTCATTTTGACGTTTGGACAAGGCGGACCCTTGCCGTCCGGCGCACCTTCAGCTTCCAGTCTCGGAATTATATCAAAAGGATCATTCTGGGACTGTAGGCGCAACCAAATATCGTTGAGACTGATCGCTTCGCCTTCTTTTGTCACAAATATCTTTGCGTTGAAGTCACTATTTTCTATCTCAGGTGGCGACGCTCCATGGCGCCCGTCACTATCAGTTTTCACATATTCTAGTCCCGGCTGTTCAACAAGCCGAGATTGTTTAAATATGTGGAAAATAAATTGCGGCGTGAGCCAGTCCTCAATATCTTCACGACTGACATCTTCGATCTTGCGCAATTCAATTCCCTTTCGGCCAGCCAGTTCCATTGCCTCCCGGGAAAAACCTTTTGATACCACTGCGATGGTTTTCGACGCCCCAATGTTGTCACGTTTCGTCACCAGTTGTTCTATCCAGGTAACGTCCTGAGTAGATTTGCGCTTTCTGCATTCAATCGTAATCAAGACAGGTGCTGTTCCAACTCTGAAGCGGATTGACGCATCGACTTCGCGCTTTGGGCCAGAGTTGACGTCGGGAATGTGATCTGGCGACGTGACAATCGCATCTGTTGGCGCGGCCGCCCTTTCTATTCGGGCAACTAGTTCCTCAAATGCTCGCCATTCCGGGACTGCCGACGATTTACGCTCGTCCATTACAGTAGACTAGAGGCAGGAATAGCCAAATACAATCCGTTAGAAACTACCACCCCATTGCACGAAAATCGCTGGAGAGAAAGCCCGTGGACCGGTTTGATGGGTTTGCCCGCCGCACACCCGATGACCGGGCCGGGCGGGTATCAGATTGCCGCCGTCCCGTCGCCGTCGCCGGACAGGGTGGGCATGGCCGCCGATCCCACCGGCAGCAGGGATACGCCCGCATCCCCAAGGGCGGCGAAGAGGGCCCGGTTGGCGGCGTAACGGGCCTGGAAATACCGCTTGCTGGGCACCCAGAAGCGCAGGCCCAGGACAACGCCGCCATAGGTGAATTCGTGGATGCCCACCTGGGGCGCCGGGTCCGTCGCCACATGGTCGACGCCGGCGAGTGTCCGGCCCAGGGTTTCGATGGCGCCCTCGGTATCCTGATCGGCGCCGATGGCGATGCGGGTTTCCACCACCCGGTTTTCCCGGGAATTGACGATCACCTCGCCGACGATTTCCTTGTTGGGGACGGTGATTCGTTCCCCGTCTTCCCCCACCAGCACCGTTACCGCCATGGCAACTTCCTCGACCACGCCGCTGATTCCGCGAACGGTGATGGTGTTGCCGACCACGAACGGGCGGCTGAGGATGATCGACAGGCCGGCGCCATAGTTGGACAGCGGTCCCTGGATGGCCATGGTGGCGCCGAAGGCGCCGGCGCCGGCAAGGGCGATCAACGGCGCGATGCTGATGCCGAAATTGCCCAGGGTAATGATGATGACGAAACCCACGACCACCACCTTCACCATGCCGCCGATCAGCTTGGCCAGCGTCTGGTCGACGTTCTTGGCCTGGACCAGGCCGGATATCTTGCCCCCCGACCAGCCGGCGGCCTTGAGGCCGATGACCAGGAAAACCAGCGCGCCGAGGATTTGAAACCCGTAGGCGACGGCGAATTCGACCAGGGTATCGACCAGTTTGGTTACCGTTTCCAGTTCTTTTTCCATGCCTTCACCTGTTGTCGGGTTTCATCCCCTTGGTTCTCGTTCGGCGCCCAACCTTACCCGACAACCATGTTATTCAGGTAGGCGGGCCGTTCGACGCCTGGTTTCAGGCGGGAGTCGTCTTCCGGCGGGCCGGTGACGCAGGTCACCGGCACCACGCCCGCCCACACGTCCAGATCGTAATCTTGCTCGTCGTCGGCCGGCGGGCCGGTCCGCACCTTGGCGGCCACTTCCTTCAGGTCCAGGGAAACCATCGTCGTCGCCTTCAATTCCTGTTCGGTGGGCGGCCTCAACCGGGCCCAGCGGCCGGGGGTAAGGCGTTCGGAAAACGCTTCCAGGGCGGCCAGTTTTTCGGCTTCGCCCTCGACCAGGCGGGCCTTGCCGTAGGCTATCACCGAGCGGTAGTTGATCGACGAATGGAAACCCGAACGGGCCAGCACCAGCCCGTCCAGCATGGAAACGGTAAAACATACCGGCGCGCCCCGGCCAAGGTGGCGAAGCATCCTGCTGGCCGACGATCCGTGCCAATAGACCCGGTCGCCGTCCCGCCAATAGGCCGTCGGCGTGACGAAGGGCTGGCCATCGATCACATAGCCCACATGGCAGACAAGCCCGGCGTCCAGGATGGCGTAAACGCCCGCCCGGTCGTAAACGGCGCGCTGGTGAAGCCGTTTGATTCTTGTCCGTTCCGTCGGTTGAAAATCGCCTGGGTTGGAATCGCCGCCCCCGCTTGCCGAATTCATCTTGGTCTCCCGCTGGTTTGATCGAAGAATAGCCTCAAACCGGGGGCCAAAAGAAGGCCTCTTCGCCGGAGGATCACACTTATATTCAATCCGGTATTCAATCCGGTACGAGGCGTGCCGGCCGGGACGAACCATCCCGGAAAACCCTTGCGGCGCGGGGGCCGTCCGCACATGGCGGTTAACGGCATTGACGCGTAAAAGCCGCCAGTTCGGCGTTGAAGCGGGCCGGTGCTTCGATGAATGGCGCGTGACCGACGCCGGGATATTCGGATATTCGGCAATCGGGCGCGTGGTCCTGGATCACCCTTGCCATTGACGGCAGGATCACCGTGTCGGCGTCGCCGCAGGTTACCAGTACCTGGACCTTCATCCTTGCCAGGTCGGGGGTGAAGTCTTCTTCCCGCCCGAGCAGGTTGGCCCGCACCTGGGGGTGGACCAGCATGTTCCATCCCATGGCCAACTCCCTGTCGGCGGCGGCGACCGACTTGACGAAGCAGACATGCAGAAAATCGCGGATCGCCGTCAGTGCCACCGTCTGGTCCGCCGAACAGGCCAGCGGCGCGTAGTCGAGGAATCCCGGACCGATGTGAGTGCCAAGCCATTGCTTGCCGATGCCGATGGCCGCGCCGACGAAATTGACGCCGGCGATGGCGGCGTCGCCGTAGAGGCGAAGGTAGTCGCAAACGATCGTTCCCCCATAAGACCAGCCGACAAGAACCGGCCTGTCGAGGTCGAGGGCTTCGATCACCTTGCCGACATCGTCCGCCCACAGGGCGCCGGTGGTATAGCTCGAAGCGTCCAAGGGCGCATCGGACTGGCCGTGGCCGCGAATGTCCATGGCGACCAGGCGAAATTCATCGGCCAGGGAACCGTTGAATTGCCTGGACCAGCACAAGTGGTTTTGCGACCAGCCGTGGATGAACAGGACCGGCGGCGCGTCCGGCTCTCCCCATTCACGCACGTGCAGCCTCAAGTCCCCGCCGCCGGCGATAGTGTGTGTCCGCATGATGCCCCCTCTCTGATCCCGGTCGGCCAGCGTACCCTATCACGGCGGGCCGATATCATGACCGGGGTCATGCGCGGCCGGGAATTCCGCCGCCGGGCGTTGGCCTATTTGATTTTCAGCAATTGCCTGAGCAGGTCCTGGGGGCTGGGCGCCTTTTGCTGTTGTTGGGGCTGCGGGGTGGTCGCCGGCGGCGGCGGTGGCGGCAACAGCCCACCCGATGATTGGGGTTGGGACGGCGGCTGGGGCTGGGGCTGTTGCGGAACCGGCGGCGCGCCCAGCAGCCCGGGCAGCAGTTGCTGCAACACATTGCCCTTGTCGCCCTTCAGCAGCTTTTTCTGGATCAGCTTCTGCACCCCGGGGATAACCACCTGGCGGCCGAGGATGGTTTTGACGTCGGGTTCGATGACCTTGGGATTGTCCAGGGGGCCGCGCAGCAACAGGGGCAGGGACGAAGGGATTTCCCGGATTCTGGAGGCCAGCGCCGTGTGCAGCCCCTGGGCCAGGTCGATCTGGCCCTTGACTTCCATCCGCCAGTTGGGAAGGTCGAATACGCCGTTAGCGGCGCCGGTGCCATAGCCGGAATCCAGCGCCAGGTCTTGCGAGCGGGCGACGCCGCGGTCCATGACGAAGCTGCCGGTGATGGTCGCCAATTTGCCGGGCCGGGCGCCGCCGCCCAATGCCCCGAGGCCGGAAATCAGGTTCAGCGGCCCGGCCAGGGCGGTGCCCTTGGCCCCCGACTTCACGTCCAGGTCGCGAAGGGCGAAGGAACCGCTGCCGTTGAGGGCCGAAACCATGTTGGCGACGCTGCCGCCGGCGGTGCCCAGGGTCATGTTCATGCCCATGCGCCCCGATGCCGCCCCCGTATCGCCGATGGCGCGGGCGGCCCGGGCGACGTCCAGGTTTTCCAAGGTGATGGCCGTATCCAGGCTTGGCCCCCGGTTGGCGTCGATGCGGGCGTTGCCGGTGAGGCGGCCACCGAAGATGTCGCCGCTGAGACGCTGGGCGATGAGCACGCCGCCGGTCAGGGTGGCGCCAAGGTCGGCGTTTTCCACCCGGTAACGGCCATAGGCGATGGCCGGGGTCTTGAGGTTCAGTTTGCCGCCGAAGCCGTTGAGGAAGGCGAGATCGATGGCGTCGGTAGACCATCGCCAGTCGGCGGCGGCGAGGCGCAGGCCGGGGCGTGGGCCAAAACGGTAAAGGGCGGGAGCGATTCCCAGACCGGGGGCGGCGGTGAAGGCGGCGGGGATCAGCCGCGAACCACCCGCCGGAAATGCCGGAAAGCCCTTAGGGGGAATCCACGGGCCAGCGTCCGCCGCCCGCTGGACCGGCAAGAACAGATCGACGATGATTTCCCCGGTGCTGAGATCGGCGATGATGCGGGGGACGGGACCTTGCAGGGAGACCTCCACCCGGCCATCCACCGCCACCGGCCCCACCTGGCCGGCCAGGGCGTCCAGGGTTATCCCCTGGGGCGAGCCCTTGACCACCGCCTGCAGGTCCAGGCCGCCCAGCTTGCCCGCCGGACGGTAGGGCACGCCCAGGTTATCGACAAATTTGGCCAGGTCGCCGTGCTTGATTTTCACCGCGCCGCTGAACTTGCCCAGGATGGTGGCGTCGCCGTCGATATCCACCTCCGCCCCGGCGGCCTTCAGGTTGAGGGCGAGGCTGGATTTGAGCATGGAGCCATTGATGCGGCCCATGAACGCCACCGGCCCCAGCTTTTTCACATCGACCGGCGGCGTCACGCCGGCCAATTGGAACAAGGGGGCGGCGTTGGACGTTTTGAGGCCGATGTTCAGGTTTTCCGCTTCGATAACGCCAACGCCGGTCAGCCGCTTGACGGTACCGTCAATTTTCACCGACGCCCCGGCGGCCTTGAGGGCCAGGTCCAGCTTGAGCTTGGCCAGGGAGCCGTCCAAGCGGCCCTTGAACGATACCTTCCCCAAAGTTTTGGCCAAAGTATCGGTATCGACGGGCGGCGCCATGCCGGCCAGCCGGAACAAGGGGCCCATGTCGGGGGCGCGGGCGTCGATGTTGAGGTTTTTCGCCTCCACCGCCCCGGCCAGCCGGTCGAGGGTGCCGGTGATGTTGGCCGACGCGCCGGCCAGCCCGCCGACACTCAACCGGCGCAGGGTCAGGTTGCCCGAACGCAGGGTGGCGTCCAGCACCAGGTCCTGGACCGGCGTTCCCTTGTAGGTCAGGGATTTGACGTGGGCCTTCAGGTTGGCGTCGAAGGCATCGAAAACCGCCAGCGCCGGCATGACCGGGCCGCCGGCGGACCCCTTGCCGGCGCCATTGCCGGCCCCACTGCCGGCGAGGACGTTTTCCGCCTGCCGGCTGCCCGGTTTTGCCGCCGACCGCCGCGGCAGGTAGGCGTCCAGGTTTATGCGGTCGAGGACCATGCTGGCGCCGAAGGCAAGCCGTTTCCTGAGCGCCACCGTGGCGCTGCCGGTCAGGCGGGAGGAATCGAATTTAACGTCCAGGCCGATGATCTGGACCTGCTTTTCGGTCGCCGTGATTTTGCTCTTGACGGAGAGGCGGCGCAGCCGGTCGGCGGGCACGTCCGGCGCCTCGATGCCCAGCCATTCGAGAACCGCCCGGGCGTTGCCGGTCGAGGCCTTGATCCTGCCCTCGAAGCGGGCCATGCTTTTTGACTGGCCTTTGGGCTGGGTGAAGACGCCGGAAAGGGCAATGTCCGTGCCGCCGGGAAGCTGGGCCACCATCTCACTGAGCGTGATGCGGCCGGCGGCAAGTTCCACCCGGGCCCGAGCCTGGCGGATGACGCCGCCCCGATAGACCAGGGTATCGGCGGCAAAACCGATGGAACCGGCAATGCCCGTGGGAATACCCAAGGCGCCGCTTTCCGCCGCCTTGCTTCCACCGTCTCGCGGCGCCGCCGCCTGCCCGGAGGGCGCCGCCTCCTTGCTTTCGTTCCCGCCATTGCCCGCAGCCGGCGCCAGCCATTCATCCAGGTCGATCTTGGCCGCCGCGATGTGGCCGTTGAGCGTTATCTCCTTGACCTTTACTCCGTCGGGCAGCATCACCTCCAATTCGCCGCCGATGCTGGTCTTGCCGACGTCGAAGGCGATGCCCTTGGCCTCGCCGCCTTCCGCCCCGGCCACCACCTCGCTTTCAAGGGTAAACGCCTGGGCCAGCGCGCCCGGCAGGGCCTGAGCGCCGGGCAGGATTCCGGCCAGGCGGCCAATCAGACCGGCCAGGTCGCCGCCCTTGGCCGTCACCTTGCCCTTGAACTTGGGCTTTGCCGACAGGTTGAGCAAGGTGCCCTGGGCCTGAACGCGGGCGTCGTCCCCTTCCACGCCCAGGATCAGGGTCATGGGCATGGTGCGGCCTTCGATGATGCGGCCAAAAGACGCATCGATGGTCAGGGGCAGGCCACGGACAGCCAGGCGGCCGGCGATTTCAAAGGGCCCGGTCAGGGAGCCGGCGGCAATTTCCGCCTGGATTCCCCCGATACGTTCGCTAAGGCCCGATGTTGCATCCCGGTAGATAAGGGTGCCGTTTTCGATGGTGAAGCTGTCCAGGCGCACCGGAATACCGGCACCGCCGCCGCCGGAAGACGGCGCGGACGAGGGCGCTTCGGTTTGGGTGGTTTGGCCGGTTGGAGTAGTGGCGGGCGACGCCGCGCCGAACAGGTCCCAGTTGCGCCGCCCGTCGGCCAGCACTTCCAGTTCGATGACCGGTTCCACCAGCCGCACCGTGCGCACCTGCACCTCGCCGCCCAACAGGGGGGCCAGGGCGATGCGCACCTGGATGGATTTCAACGAAATCATCCGCGGCGACGATGCGCCCTTGGCGTTGGCGATCACCACGTCGCTGGCGGTGAACGCCGGCGCCGGCAACAGGGTCAGCCCGATATCGCCGCCGATGGTCACCGCGCGCCCCGTGACCGCCGAAGCGCGGGCCGATATTTCGGCCTTGTACTGGTTCCAGTCGAGGTAACCGGGGACGATCAGAACCGCCAGGACCACAAGGACAACCAGCCCCAACAGGCCCAGAAAAAAAACTTTCACGATAACTACCCGTATTGAGTAATGGCCAGGCTTACAGCCGGTGCGCGGCGAAAAGCGCCGCGTTGACCGGTGATCCTATCACACCGGCTGGAAGGGTATAGAGCAATCCGGGAACGGCTGCACGGTTAAAACCGGCCCCTTGACGGCGTTCATGGCGGCAGGTCAGGGGCCTGCGGTAATGAATTGTACTATCCTAAGATGACCCTGGACAGCCCGGCCAGAGGGCCGGACCAAAGCCCGTAGCCGGCCTTCGATCACGGTCAGCTTTAAGGGCGGCAGCTAACTCATCTCTACCCATTGGGATCAAATGCACAATTTCTAGGCCTCTCGAAAACCTGCGCTTCCGCGATAACCCGCTTAGCTAGCTACGGCTTAACTGGATGCCCTGGCTGTTTTTATAGCCGAGGAGGATCAGCTTGACCGAAACCAGAGAAATAGCTGCTTCCAGTAACGGATCGTGGGTGAGGCCCTTCTCAAAGAGGACGACAATGAACAGAACCAGGGTGATCAGGATGCCTGTCAATGAGTCGAGGTCCAAATTCTTACGAAGGTTCAACATTGGATAACCTCCCGACGGGTGAACGGACGGTAGGAAACCGTTGATGGCGGCACAGCCCTTACCCCGGTGTTTGTTTCGCGCCCGCTGGCCACATCGGTTTTGTCTCCGCCTTGGCGCCGCTCATATTGATGCGAAAGATCGGTAGCGACGGGCCGCCGTCTTTTCTAATTCCACAAGTACAAAGAGGCAAAGCGCGAACAGGATAATCCGAAACCAAGCTCCGAGATCAATTGGCGTGGTGTGGAAAAGCATTTGCATCACCGGCAGGTAAGTGAAGAGGAGCTGAAACCCGATAACAAGGGCAACGGCGATCAAGACCGGACGATTGCCAAACAGACCATTGCGGGCCCACGATCTTTCAGTGATCCGACGGCAATTGAACAGGTAGACGATCTCGCCGGCGACGAGCGCGTTGACCGCCACCGTGCGGGCAGCATCCAGGCTGGCGCCGAAGGCCTGCTCCCATTTGAAGAGCCCAAACGTTCCGGCCAGGAGCAGGACCGACACGAACACGATCCGCCATGTGAGAAACGCTGACAGGATCGGCGCATCGGGCGGACGGGGCGGGCGTTTCAGGATACCTGCTTCCGCGGGTTCGAAGGCGAGAGCCAAACCCAGCGTAACCGCCGTAATCATGTTGACCCATAGTATTTGCACTGGGGTGATCGGAAGTGCCTGGGCAAACAGGATCGCGACAAGAATGGTCAATGCCTCGCCGCCACTTGTCGGGAGAAGGAACAGAATGCTCTTTCTCAGGTTGTCGTAAACGGTACGTCCCTCTTCCACGGCATGCATGATGGAAGTAAAATTGTCGTCCGCGAGCACCATCTCCGCCGCTTCCTTGGCTGCCTCCGTGCCCTTGCGGCCCATGGCGATTCCGATTTCGGCGCGCTTGAGGGCCGGCGCGTCGTTAACGCCGTCTCCGGTCATCGCAACAATCTGGCCGCCGGCTTGGAGAGCGCGAACAAGCCGCAATTTGTGCTCCGGCGTGGTTCGCGCAAATACGTCGGCATCTCTGGCGACTACAACCAGTTCGTCCTCTGACAACGCATCCAGGTCTTTGCCCGTCAAGACACGATGATCTTGACCAAGGTCGAAGCGGGCAGCAATCGCCCCGGCTGTCGTAGCATGGTCTCCGGTAATCATTTTAACCTGAATGCCCGCATTCCGGCACCTCGCGACTGCTTCGACTGCTTCCTTCCGTGGCGGGTCAATCAAGCCAAACAGAGCGATCAGGGTCAGCCCGGCCTCGACGTCCTTGAAACGCAGGTGAAGAGGCGCGGTTTCGGTTGAGCGGCAAGCGATCGCAAGCACCCGCTGCGCCCGTGACGCCAACGTCTCGATATGTTCAAGCCAATAGTCAGCGTCGAGCGGCACATCGCGGCTATCGCCGCGCTGAAACGCGCACATCTCGAGAATGCGTTCCGGGGCACCTTTGACGTAGACGCACCCGTGACCTTCATGGTCGTGATGAAGGGTCGCCATGAACTTGTGAACGGATTCAAAAGGGATGAGGTCGGTACGCGGCTGAGACTGTCGTTCAACGGCCACATCAAGTTTCGCCTTTATGCCAGCCGCCAGCAGGGCGCCATCGGTGGGGTTTCCATACAAATGCCATTCACCCTCCACTTCGGTCAGTTCCCCGTCATTGCATAGCACCGCGGCTTGAGCAGCTACGAGGAGATCAGGATATTGGCTGGCGGCAACCGGTTCGTCATTGATCCGAAATTCTCCGATTGGTTCATACCCGCTGCCCGTGACGGTATAGACATGCTCCGCGGTAAGGACTGTCTGCACCATCAATTCGTTACGCGTCAACGTGCCGGTCTTGTCGGAACAGATGACGGTTACAGCGCCCAGCGTTTCGACCGCTGGAAGTCTACGAACAATGGCATTGCGCCGCGCCATGCGGGTGACGCCGATAGCCAGGGTGATCGTCATGACGGGTGGCAGGCCTTCGGGAATCGCAGCAACAGCGAGGCCAACGGCCGCCATGAACATGTCGTTGAGCGAATAGTCGTGAACCAACAAGCCGAATACGAAAATGGCGGCGGTAATGACCAGGATCGCCAGAGTCAGCCACCGGCTGAACACGGCTATCTGACGCAGCAGGGGTGTCGTAAGTGTTTGCACCTCGGTTAGCATTGAGCTGATCCGGCCGATCTCGGTACGGTCGGCGGTCTCGACGACGACTCCGATTCCCGTACCGTAGGTTACAAGGGTTCCCGCAAACGCCATCGAGGTGCGGTCTCCGAGCTCGGTTTTCGGGGCTGCCGGCTCGGGTGCTTTTTCCACGGCCTCGGATTCACCGGTCAAGACCGATTCCTGAATTTGAATACTTTTCGTCTCCAACAGGCGCAGGTCGGCAGGCACTCGGTCGCCGGATTGAAGCAGCACGATATCACCCGGCACCAGTGTTTCCGCCATAACAGTAAGGGGTCGGCCGCCGCGCCGCGCGCCGGCCCGCGGCGATAGCATGGCTTGAATGGCCTCCAGCGCCTTCTCTGCTTTGCCCTCCTGGATAAATCCGATAATGGCGTTGATGAGCACCACGCCGGCGATGACACCGGTATCGATCCAATGGCCGAGAAGCGCCGTTACAACGGCTGCACCGACCAGGATGTAGAGCAGGACGTTGTTGAACTGCTCCAGGAAGCGCTGGATTGGGCCGCGTCGTTTTGGCGGCTCGAGGAGATTGGGGCCATAAACCGCTAGCCGATTATGTGCCTCTTCCAGGCTCAGCCCCGCCTCATTGGTGCCGAGCTCTTTGAAGACCTCTTCGACCGGCCGCGAATGCCATTCCGCCGGCCCATTCCGTTGATTTAGGCCCGCCATTCGTTCATTTTTTGAGGTGTTCTTACTCATCCCATCCGGCTTGCGCCACCCGTAACAATCTTTGGGGCTGTCCCAGACAATTAAGTCAAATATTCTTTAACCCGCTGTTATATAAACCTCAATTGAACCTGCGGTTTAGGGTTCTTAAAACGCCACTCACATTGCTTAAAAAACAGCGGGAAATGCTCTTTGGGAACCCCATTGAATTTCCACATGTGACGCTTCACCTGATTCGAAAAATTCTCAATGCCGGTGATGTGGTTCCGCTTGTCCGCAAAGAGTTTGGAAGGGTTGATCCGGAAGCTCTTGAAGTCCGAGACATCCAACACATTACAGGCCCTCCAACAGTCGGAATAAACGATACTGTCAGAGACGACCTTTCCGTCCAATGATCGGCATCAATGAATCCGACCGGGCATCCGGAATTACTTCACTGTCAACCCCTACGTCTGGGGCGCCCTCGCTCGATGCTCGGCGCTGCTGGTGGGCGCCATCTATACCCCCGGACTGGCGGCAGTGATGAAACTGCAAGACCCGGGTCCTGCGGCAAGGCTATCGATCCAGGCCAACGCCCCGGAACCGCGAGCGGACAGTAAAAAAGGCGCCGAGGTCGAGAAAAGGCCGGGGCGGAATCCAGGCGCCGGGCGCCGAGGCCAGACAATCGTCGACCAGCGGTGAATGGCCGCCACTGGCATAGTCCGCCAGCGCCGTGCCGAAGGCCGTGCCCCGGCTGACGCCGGAACCGTTGTAGCCGCCGGCGAGATAAATATTGTCCCCTTGGCGGCCGAAAAAATTGGTGCCATTACGGCTGATCCCTTCGACGCCGGACCAGGCATATTCGAACGGCACATGCGCCAATGCGGGAAAGCGCTTGTCGAACCCGGCCCGGTGGATGGATTGCCGGCGCGCCAATTGCGCATCGGACAACAAGGCGGCGCCATTATATTCCGCCGCGTTGCGCAGGCATATTCGCCGGTCAGCCGTCAGGCGCACGGTGGCGCCGCCGTGATGCAACGACAGAACCCCCCATTCTTTCCGGCTGCCCAGGCCGGCGAGCTCTTCATCGTTCAGGACGCGGGTGAAACTGCCCGACAAGGTGCTGCCGACCAGATAGCGGCCGAGATAGCCAAGTTTCACCGCCTCGTGGTTGGCCGCCAAAACGAGTTTGTCGGCCCGTACTTGGCCATTCGGAAGGCTGAGGGTCAGCGGCGCGCCATCGCCGATGCCGAGCACCGGGCTTGCCTCGTGGAGCGTGACATTGGCGGGCAAGGTATCCGCCAGTCCGCGCACCAGGGCCGCCGGTTGCACGAGCGCCCCCTGGTGGACGTGAATGCCTGTTTGGTAAAGGGTTGTGCCCAGGCGCGCCTTCAAGGCCGGCCCGTCGAGCGGCGTATGGGCGATCTCCAACGCCTCGAGATAGCGCAGGAAATAGCCGCATTCCCGAATCGCCAGCCGATCGGCGGCGGCATGGTAGAAGCCGTCTTCCCGCCATTGACAGTCAATGGCCGACTCCGCGACCTGGCCCCGCAACAGATCCAGGCCGGCCTGGTTGATGCGGTTGATCCGGCGATAGTTCTCCATCTCACCGGCCTTGAGCGCGCCATCGAAATGACTGACGGCGACGGCGAAACCGGAATTGCGCCCCGAGGCGCCCTCGCCGACCAACCGCGCTTCCAGCAGCACGATTTCCCGGTCGGGATGCAGCCGGGCCAGACGGCGGGCGCAGGCGAGGCCGGTCACCCCGGCCCCGATCACCGCCCAGGCAACCCGGTGGGTCCCGCTTAAAGGCGGGCTGGCGTGCCGTTCCGGCAGCAGTTCCGCCCAGCCGTGCCGATCCGTCGGAAAATCACTACTGCCTAAGGTCATGGATAAAACCGGCCTTTCCCGGACACCTTTCAAATTCATGGCGATGGTAGCCAATTCGCGCCGCCGTTGGAAAAGGTTCCTTGCGCCGCCGTCCGATAGCCCATTCGGCCCGGTTTTTTGTCGTCCGCGACCCTTAGCCGGTCATCTCGGTGGGCAGAGGGAGTGAAGGTGTGAAAAGTTCGCGGCGATTGGGAAGGAGGAGATTGGAGTATATTCTTCCCCGTCATGAACGATCCCCCGCGCATCCGCCCCGCCACGACCGAAGACGCCACCGTCATCGCCGAGCTTGGCGCCCGCACCTTCCATGAAGCCTTCGCCGATGGCAATTCCTCGGCCGACCTGACGGCCTATATCGAACAGGCTTTCACCCCGGCGCGCATCCGGGCCGAAATCGAAGATCGGGCCAGCACCTTCCTGCTTGCCTTCGCGGGTCCAGACCCGGCGCCCACCGGTTACGCCAAGCTGCGGGCGGGCGAAGCCGACCCCTGCGTCAGGGGGCCAATGCCGGTGGAGCTTGAGCGAATCTACGTCGAGCGCAAGGCGATGGGAAACGGCGCCGGCGGGGCGCTGATGGCGGCCTGTCTTGATCAAGCGGCGGCGGCGGGATATCGAACCCTGTGGCTGGGGGTGTGGGAGTGCAATCGGCAGGCCATGGCGTTCTATCGCAAGTGGGGATTCGAAGCGGCGGGAGAGCACATTTTCCAACTGGGCTCGGACGCCCAGACCGACCTGGTCCTGGTGCGCGCGGTTGAATCGCCCTGAACGAAACGCGCCTTATGCCAAGGCGCGGCAATGGCCTCACCCCGAGCCGGGCCGCCTGCTAAATCTTGATGATCTTGCCCGGGTTCATGATGTTGTCCGGGTCCAGCGCCTGCTTGACGGCGCGCATGACGGTCATCGCCTCGCCGTGTTCGGCGGTGAGGAAATCCATCTTGCCGTAGCCGATGCCATGTTCGCCAGCGCAGGTGCCTTCCATGGCCAGCGCCCGCATGACCAGCCGTTCGTTCAGACGCCTGGCCTCGGCCATTTCATCTTCCTTTTCGGGGTTGATGAGAAAGACCAGATGGAAGTTGCCATCACCGGCGTGACCGACCAGCGGCGCCATCAGCGGACTTTCCGCCAGGTCCTTCTTGGTTTCGGCGATGCACTCGGCGAGGCGGGAAATGGGCACGCAGACATCGGTGGTCCAGGCCCGGGCGCCGGGCCGCATGGCCAGGGCGGCGTAAAGGGCCATGTGGCGGGCCTTCCACAATTTGTTACGGTCTTCCACCTTGACCGCCCATTTGAAATCGCCGCCGCCCTGGTCTTGGCAGATTTCCTCCACCTGTTCCGCCTGCTCGGCGACCCCGGCCTGGGTGCCGTGGAATTCAAGGAACAAGGTCGACTGCACCGGATAGTCCAGGCCCGAATACTTGTTGATGGCGTCCATCTGCACATCGTCCAGGAGTTCGATGCGGGCAATGGGAACGCCCATCTGGATGGTGGCGATGACCGTGGCGACGGCGCCTTCCATGGTGGGAAAGGAAACCACCGCCGAGGAGATGGCGTCGGGAATGCCGTGCAGGCGGAGCGTGACTTCGGTAATCACCCCGAGGGTTCCCTCTGAACCGACGAACAGGCGGGTCAGGTCATATCCGGCCGCTGATTTGCGGGCCCGGCGGCTGGTGCGGATGACGCGGCCGTCGGCCATCACCACGCACAGCGCCAGGACGCCTTCGCGCATGGTGCCGTAGCGCACGGCGTTGGTGCCCGAAGCCCGGGTCGCCGCCATGCCGCCGAGGGAAGCGTCGGCGCCGGGATCAATGGGGAAAAAGAGTCCCCTATCGGAAAGATGCCGGTTGAGCTGTTCGCGGGTGACGCCGGCCTCGACGATGACGTCCAGGTCTTCGTCATTGACCGCGATGATGTTGTTCATGCGGCCCAGGTCGATGCACACGCCGCCCCGTAACGCGGCGATGTGGCCTTCCAGGGAAGTCCCGGTGCCGTAGGGAATGATGGGGACCTGGCGGCCGGCGCAGACCTTGACGATCCGGCTGACTTCTTCTGTCGTTTCGGGGAACACCACCACGTCGGGCGGAAAGGCCCGGTGGTAGGATTCATCCCGCCCGTGCTGGTCGAGGACGGACCGGGCGGTGGACAGCCGGCCGGCGACGATGGCTCGCAGGGCCTCGATCAAGTCGTCATTTACCGCCGCCGCTTCGACCGATGTCGCCACGTTACCTCCCGTCCTTTATTGCGGTGGAGACGATATAACCTCCACGGAACGTATTCAAGCAACTGATAAAAGGCGTCATTTTCAAAATCGGGCGCTTTCCGCCCGGGCCGCCTGGGCCGGTACGGCGGGGGGGGCAGGCCAGGGGCGGCCGACATGGGCGGGCTTCCGGTAAGGTTTTCTCAATACAATCGAACCACCATGGGAACCGATAAGGATTCCGTCAAGACCGCCGAGCCCGTGCTTTTCCCGAAACACCCGATTCTTCCCTGTTGAACCCTGTTGAAACCCGGCCATGAGACTGCCCCTGTCATGAATCAGATCAACCAGATCCGGCAATTTCCATACGAAGACGCCATCCGGGACGGTACCGCCCGCATCGCCGCCCAGGCCCTGGGGGAAGCCAAATCGGTTTCCGACGTCAGCCGGCTCTATGATTCCACCCTTCAGTTCGTCATCCAGTTCATCGACGATATCGCCGGCAAGGAGCCACCGCCCAGGCCCGTGGCCTGCCAAAAGGGATGTGCGTTTTGCTGCGCCAATATCCATATCCGTGCGACACCGGTGGAAGTGCTGCGTATCGTCCAGCACGTGGCGGAGGAATTTTCCGAGAAACGGCAGAAAGAGGTTCTGCAACAGGTGGTGGAAGGGGATGGCCACCCGACGTCCCCCTGCCCGCTGTTGATCGGCGGGGCGTGCAGCGTCTACGCCGTGCGGCCGCTGACCTGCCGCGGCTTCAATTCATACAACGCAACCCAGTGCGAGTTGCAGATCAGGTATGACGTGTCGTCGGCCATCGGCGGCTATGCCCATCCGCAGAAGATCACCCTGGCGGCCCTGGACGGATTGCGGCTGGGCATCCTCGAACAGGGCCTGGCACCCGACCTGCTGGAACTGCGCCTGGCGCTGAAGATCGCCTTCATCGTGGAGGGCGCCGGGGAACGGTGGCTGTCCGGCGAAGACCTGTTTCAAGCGGCGGAAGCGCAAATCACCGATGCTCCGGAAACGGCGGCGGATAACGCTTAAAACGGCCTCCCGGTCGCGCCCTATCCCACGCCTTGCGGCTTGGCGCCGCCGGTGGCCCAGTCCAGCAGTTCCACTGTATGCACCACGGGGGCGTTCGCCGCGCCTTCGATCTGCACCATGCAGCCGATGTTGCCGGTGGCGATGACGCCGGCTTGGATTTTATTCAGGTTTTCCGCCTTGCGCGCCTGCAGCCGGGAGGCCAGTTCCGGTTGCAAAAGGTTGTAGGTGCCGGCCGAGCCGCAACACAGGTGCCCTTCCGCCGGCTCCCGCACCTCGAACCCGGCGGCGGCGAGCAGGCGTTTGGGCTGGTCGCGCACCTGCTGGCCGTGTTGCAGGGAACAGGCGGCGTGATAGGCGACCACCGGCGGGGAGGATAGGGCCGGCTCGTTCAGGCCCAGTTCCGCCATCACCTCGGTCACGTCCCGGGCCAGGGCCGAAATCCGCGCCGCCTTTTCCGCATAGGCGGGATCGTTGCGCAGCATGAACCCATAGTCCTTGACCGTAGCGCCGCATCCCGACGTGTTGATGACGATGGCGTCCAGGCCGCCGTCTTCCGCCACCCGGTGCCAGGCGTCAACGTTGGCCCGGGCCGAGGCCAGGGCGTCGCCTTCCCGGCCCATGTGATGGACCAGGGCGCCGCAGCATCCGGCGCCTTCGGCGACCACCACGTCGCAGCCGTGGCGGGTCAGCAGCCGCACCGTCGCCTCGTTGATCGACGGGCGCAGGACCTTCTGGGCGCAGCCGGTCATCAGCGCCAGCCGTTTGCGGCGGGAACCCTGGGCGGCGAAGACCTGGGGGACGTCGACCGGGGACGACGCGGCGAGGCTGGCCGGCGCCATGGCCGCCAAGCCCTTCAAGCGCCCGGGCAGCAGGCCGGCCAGGGGCCTGGCCAGGCGCGAGCCCAGCAGGGACAGCCGGAACCGCCCCGGGTGGGGAATCACCATCGCCAGCAGCCGCCGCAACAGCCGCTCGGCCAGGGGCCGGGTATAGGTTTTCTCGATGCGCACCCGGGCCTCGTCCACTAGGTGCATGTAGTTGACCCCCGACGGGCAGGTGGTCATGCACGACAGGCACGACAGGCAGCGGTCCAGGTGCTTGACCACCTTGGCCGATGCCGGCTTGCCGGATTCCAGCATCTCCTTGATCAGGTAGATGCGCCCCCGGGGGCTGTCCAGCTCGTCGCCCAACAGCACATAGGTGGGACAGGTGGCGGTGCAAAAGCCGCAATGGACGCACTTGCGCAATATGTCGTTGGCGACGGCGATGCCCGGTTCTTCCAGTTGGGTGGCGGTGAAGGTGGTTTGCATGACTACGATCCCGCTGGGTCGGCCGTCATGCGGCCCGGGTTGAGGATGCCCTCGGGGTCGAAGGCGTTCTTGACCCGCGCCGAAAGCGCCGCCACGGCCGGCGCCTGGGGCTGGAACACCGGTACGGCGGCGCGCACCGCCAGCGGCGCCCGGATCAGGGTGGCGTGGCCGCCGGAAGCACCGGCGGCGCCATGAACGATGGCCTGGGCGGCGTCGTCCCGGGGCTCCAGGGCCAGCCATACCAGCCCGCCGCCCCAATCGTAAAATACCCGGCCCGGGGCCAGCGCCCGCACTTCCGCCGCTATCCTGGGGCCGTCCATGGGCGGCACGGAAATCCGCCACACCAGCGATTCCGGATCGGCGGCCAGGTAAACGGCGTCGCGGATTTCCCGCCACAGGACGGCGGAGTTGGCGGAATGGAGTTCCTCCACCTCATGCCGCGCGGCGGAAAACATCTGGCGCAGGGCCTGGCAGCGGTATTCCACCGACGGCCCCGGTCCTTCCAGGCGCAGCGCGGTCACCGAATGGCGGGCATCGGCGACGGCGCCGACGCCCGAGTCCGCCGCCACGCCGACGGGCAGATGGGCGGCGCCGGAGACCTCGAAAGCGCTGTTCAACGCCGCCGCCATGATCCCCGCCGCCTCTTCGTCGCCGGCGCCCATGACCAGCACGGTGCGGGCCTTTTCCGGCGCCGGCAGCACCTTCACCGTGATCGAGGTGATGACGGCGAGGGTTCCGTAAGAGCCGGCGATGAGCTTGCCGAGATCGAACCCGGTGACGTTCTTGACCACCCGGCCGCCGGACTTGAAGGCCGCGCCCCGGCCGGAAACGGCGCTGAAGCCCAACACGTGATCGCGGGCCGAGCCGGCCTTGATTCGCCGGGGGCCGCAAAGGTTGCAGGCGACGGCGCCGCCCAGGGTGGCGCCCAGGCCGTCGACGGCGGAATGCCCCGACAGGGGATCGTCGCCGCCATCCAGCAGGGCGCCCAGGTCCATGGGCTCGAACGCCAGTTGCTGGTTGGCGCTTTCCAGCGCCGTTTCGATTTCCACCATGGGCGTGGCGGCGCCGGCGATCAAAACCAGTTCGTCGGGCTCGTAAAGGGTGATGCCGGAAAGAGCCGAAAGGTCGAGGCGGGTTTCCGCCCGACAGGGCCGGCCCAGGTGGCGCTTGGTGGCGCCGCCGGTGACCTCCAGGGGGGTTTCCCCGGCCACCGCCCATTGCACGGCTTCGAGAACTTCATCGGCGTCGCCGGGTTGGATGAGATGAGGTTGGATGGTATCGGTCACGGCGCTTCTTTCAGAAACTCTTGGAATCTCTCAGAATCTGGGCAGGTCGGGGAAACGGGTCTGGCCCCGGTGCACGTGTACCCGGCCCAGCTCGGCGCAGCGGTGCAGGGTCGGATACACCTTGCCCGGATTGAGCAGGCCGTCGGGATCGAAGGCGCACTTGACCCGTTGCTGCTGTTTCAGGTCTTCCTCGGTGAACATCACGCCCATCAGGTCGCGTTTTTCCACGCCGACGCCGTGTTCGCCGGTCAGCACGCCGCCGACTTCGACGCACAGTTTCAAGATCTCGGCGCCGAACGCTTCGGTCTTTTCCAATTCGCCCGGTTGGTTGGCGTCGTACAGGATCAGCGGGTGCAGGTTGCCGTCGCCGGCGTGAAAGACGTTGGCGACGCGAAGGCCATAGCGTTCGGACATCTCGCCCGTGCGTTTCAGCACTTCGGGCAGCTTGTGGCGGGGGATGGTGCCGTCCATGCAATAATAATCGGGCGAGATGCGGCCGATCGCCGGGAAGGCGGCCTTACGCCCGGCCCAGAAGGTTTGCCGTTCTTCGTCGTCCTGGCTGACCCGCACGTTGACCGCGCCCGCCTGCCTGGCCAGTTCCTCCACCCGCTGGATCAGATGGGTCACTTCCGCCCCGGGCCCGTCCAGCTCGACGATCAGCAACGCCTCCACGTCCAAGGGATAACCGGCGTGGACGAAATCTTCCGCCGCGCGGATGGCCAGGCGGTCCATCATCTCCATGCCGCCGGGGATGATGCCCGAGCCGATGATGCGGCCGACGCAATCCCCCGCCGCTTCGCTGGACGGGAAACCGATCAGCAAGGCGCGGGCGGTTTCCGGTTTTTGCAGGATGCGCACGGTGACTTCGGTGATCACCCCCAACAGGCCTTCCGAGCCGGTGATCAGGCCCAGAAGGTCATAGCCGCCGGCGTCCAGGTGCTTGCCGCCCAGGCGGATGACCTCGCCCGTGACCAGCACCATTTCCACCCCCAGAAGGTTGTTGGTGGTCAGCCCGTACTTGAGGCAATGGACACCGCCGGCGTTCTCGGCCACGTTGCCGCCGATGGAACAGGCGATCTGGCTGGACGGGTCGGGGGCGTAATAAAAGCCCTTGTGCTCGACGGCCTGGGTAAGGGCCAGGTTGGTGACGCCGGGCTGGGCGGTCACGCAGCGGTTTTGGTAATCGATTTCCAGGATGCGGTTGAACTTGCCCAGGCCCAAGGTCACCCCGTCGGCCAGGGGCAGGGCGCCGCCGGACAAGGAAGTGCCGGCGCCGCGGGGCACCACCTTGACCCCCATCCGGCCGCAGGCCTTGAGAATTTGGCGGACTTGTTCCGTGGTTTCGGGCAGGACGACGATCAGCGGCAGTTGCCGGTAGGCGGTAAGGCCGTCGCATTCATAGGCGCTGAGTTCGTCCTCGTCGGCGATCACCCCTTCGCCGGCGACGATTTCCCCCATGCGGGCGATGATTTCGGCCCGTCGGGCGATGACGCTGGCGTCCGGTTCCGGCATCTGCATGGCTGGTCCCTTCCCTGGTTCTTCCCTGGCTCGTCCCTGGCTGGGGAGGCGCTTATTATGTATGCAATATTTATACGGTCGGGAGGACCGGAAAAAGCAAAACCGCGCTGATTAAAGCGCGGTCCATGGGATGGCCGGTGCGGAAAAGACCCCTTACCCCTGGCGGGCCTTGAAGCGGGGGTTTTTCTTGTTGATCACATAAACCCGGCCCTTGCGGCGGACGATGACGCAGTTCTTGTCGCGGTTTTTGGCCGATTTGAGCGAATTTCTGACCTTCATGGCCCTGTCCCCGGATTTTGGCGCTGGCGAGGGGCGGAAGTTAAGGGCTTAGCCGGCCCATGTCAACGGCGGCGATGGAGCGTGTTGATGGAAACCCCAGGGCAACCGAAAAGGGAACAAATATCGATTCGATCCACATACCAAGGAGCGGTGGTGGTAACCGATAGGAGCGGCCTGCCAGGCGAAAGCGCACGGAAATGAACGGCGGGGTCCTGGGTCAATGTCCGTCACAAGTCCGTGAGGCCGGTCGCTTCGGTTAACCGGCCCGGGGTAGAATCCCGCCGCAACGGTTCAGGCAGGCATCTCCCGCAACTACCGGACGCAGGAGCACCCCAAAAAAATGGCCATGAACTGGTTTACGCGCCACTGTTACGACACCGACAATCCACAGACCTACGGGCGGCATTTTCGCGTCGCCTTTTCCGGCTCCCTGGGCCTGATCGGGGCCGGGCTGGCGGGCCTCGTCCACGCCATCGTTCCGCCGGTTTTCCAGTTCCGCACCGCCAACGCGGTGATCGACATCTATCACCGCCATGTTCTGGGCACGGGCCGGCACGGGGCGGAACTTTCCCGCTACGGTCTGACCGCCGACGGCCAGCCGCTGACCCCCGAATCGGGTCCGGGGGCGGCCAAAGGCGAAGGCGGCGGCGCCAAGTCCTGAAACGTTTCAGGGTTCCGGGCTTGCCATGGCTTTGGCGATCAGGGCCAGGAAAGGCTGGGCGAAATCCCTGAGCTTGGCCTCGCCGACACCGAAGACATGGGCGAATTCGGCCTCGTTCGCCGGCTTGTCGCGCGCCATCTCCGCCAGGGAGCGGTCGCTGAAGATGACATAGGCGGGTACGCCCCGTTGCCGCGCCAAGTCCAGCCGCAGTTCCTTGAGGGCGGCGAACAGGTCCTCGCCGGCGGCGGAAAGGCCGGCGGCCGCCAGCGGCCGCGCCGTCCGGGGGAGCGTGCTTTTCAGGCGGCTGGGGTCGCGGCGGAACTGGAACCCGGCGCCGCCATCCAGCAGCGCCCTGCCGTCGGCGGTCAGGCTGAGGCCGCCGTGGCCGGTGATATCCAGCCGCAGGTAACTGGCGGCGACCAATTGGCGGAGGATCGAGCGCCAGGTTTCCTTGTCCTCATCGCGGCCGCGGCCGTGGGCGGGAAGGCGGTGGTGCCTCAGGCCGCGGATTTTTTCCGTATCGGCCCCGCGCAGAACGTCGATGACATGGGCGGCGCCGAACCTCTGGCCCGTCTGCTCGATGGCGCCGAGGGCGTTTCGGGCATGAACCGTGCCATCCTCCAGGACCGGCGGGTCGAGGCAGGTGTCGCAGTTGCCGCAAGGGTCCGATTGCTCGCTGAAATAGGACAGCAGCGTCCGGCGGCGGCACTGGGGCGCCTCGCAATAAGCGATCAGGGCGTCGAGCCGCTTGTGTTCGCGCCGCTTGTGGCCGTCGTCGCCGTCGTCGTCCTGGATAAAGACGCGCCGTTGGCGGATATCGTCCAGGCCATACAGCATGAAGGCATCGGCGGGCGCGCCATCGCGTCCGGCGCGGCCCAGTTCCTGGTAATAGGCTTCCATGTTGGCGGGCAGGTTGGCGTGGAAAACGTAGCGCACGTCAGGCTTGTCGATGCCCATGCCGAAGGCGATGGTGGCCACCATCACCACGCCGGGCTCGGTCATGAAGATGTCCTGGTTGGCGGCGCGCCGGGCGCTGTCCAGCCCGGCGTGGTAGGGCAGCGCGCGAAAGCCGTGGCCGGCCAGCAGGTCCGCCGCCGTTTCGGTCTTCTTGCGTGACAGGCAATAGACGATACCGCTGTCGCCGGGCCTGGCGCGGACGAAATCCACCAGCTGGCGCTTCCAGTCGCGCCGTGTTTCCACGGCCAGGCGGATATTGGGCCGGTCGAAGCCGGTAACGAAGGTGCGCCCCTTGCCATGGAAGAGCCTGGCCTCGATGTCCCGGCGCGTCGCCTCGTCGGCGGTGGCCGTGAACGCGGATAAGGGGACGCCGGGAAACAATTCCGCCAACCGGGTCAGGGCTTCGTAGTCGGGCCGGAAGGATGGCCCCCAGCGCGAAATGCAATGGGCCTCGTCGATGGCGATCTGCGCCACGTCCAGGCCTTGCAGCGCCGCCAGCATGCGTTCCGTCATCAGCCGTTCCGGTGAAATATAGAGCAGGCGGACGGCGCCCGCCGCGACGCGCCGCCAGGCGGCGACGTTGGTTTCGCGGCGGCGGGACGAATTGATGGTCTCGGCGGCGACGCCGTCGAGCCTGAGCGCCGCCACCTGATCTTCCATCAGGGCGACCAGCGGCGAGACGACCAGGGTCAGGCTGTCCCCCCGGACCAGGGCCGGGATTTGATAGCACAGGGACTTGCCCGAGCCCGTCGGCATGACGGTAAGCACGCTGGTCCCGTCCAGGATCGTGGCGATGACCGCTTCCTGCCCGGGCCGGAACGAGGAATAGCCAAATACCTCGCCGAGGATACGGCGGGCATCCAAATTTACCTGGGAATCGGCAGGAAGAGTCTGCATGGGGCTAACCTAGGCAATCGGCCCCCAATGAACAACAAGAGGAACCAACGGATTGGCCGGACCGTTGTCCAAATTGCCGCCGAACCTGTCCCATGAAGGGAGAGCCGCCCGTTCAGGGCGCGCTCCCGCCGGCCAAAACGCGGGGGGCTCAAACCTCAAAGGCGCCGTTCCGACCGGCGGTCGAAAATGGAGATGCCGGAGAGGTCGAAGCCGACCCGCATGGGTTGTCCGGCCACCAGTCCGGCTTTGGCCGGCAGGCGCCCGATCAGCTCCGACGCGCCGTAGGCGAAGGCGACGTGCTTGTCGAAACCATTGGTTTCCACCGCCTCGGCAACCAGTTCCACTTCGAACCGGGCTTGGCCTTCCACTTCCCTGGGCAGGGTCACGCATTCGGGACGGATGCCGAAGACCACCGGGGCGCCGTCGGCGGGCGCCTCCCGGAAGGGGTAGTGGTCCACCCGGATGAGGTCTTCGCCGTCGCCGGGCCGGAAATAGAGGCCGCCATCGCTGCTCGAAAGGGAGCCGGGGAGAAGGTTCATGGCCGGCGAGCCGATGAAACCGGCGACGAACAGGTTGTCCGGATGGTCGTACAGGTGCTGGGGCGCCCCCAACTGCTGTATGCGGCCCTGGTGAAGGACCGCGATGCGGGTCGCCAGGTTCATCGCCTCGGTCTGGTCGTGGGTCACATAGACGATCGTGGTTCCCAGCCGGTGGTGCAGCTTCTTGATCTCGGTCCGCATTTCGACGCGAAGCTTGGCGTCCAGGTTGGAAAGCGGCTCGTCGAAAAGGAAAATACTCGGGTCGCGAACCAGCGCCCGGCCCATGGCGACCCGCTGGCGCTGGCCGCCGGACAACTGGGCCGGCTTGCGGTCGAGCAGGGAACCGATCTTCAGCAAATCGGAAACCGCCGCCAGCATCTCTTCGATCTTCGGGCCGGGCGTATTGCGGACCTTGAGTCCGAAGGTGATGTTCTTGCGCACGGTCATGTTGGGATAGAGCGCGTAAGACTGAAACACCATGGCGATGTCCCGGTCCTTGGGGTGAACGTCGTTGACCGCCCGGCCATCGATCAGAATTTCCCCGCAGGTTTCGGATTCCAGGCCGGCGATGATGTTGAGGAGCGTCGACTTGCCGCATCCCGAAGGCCCGACGAGCACCAGGAATTCGCCGTCCTGAATGACCAGGCCAATATGGTCGAGGACCGTGACATCGCCGAATTTCTTCGTCAGGGCGCGGATTTCGAGTGACGCCATGGCCTGTTACCCCTTCACCGAACCGGCGGTCAGGCCGCGGACGAAATAACGCCCCGCGACCACATAGACCAGCAACGTCGGCAGGCCGGCGATGATCGCCGCCGCCATGTCCAGGTTGTATTCCTTCACCCCGGTGGACGAGTTGACGATATTGTTGAGCGCCACCGTAATCGGCTGCCCGCCGCCGGCGGAAAACGAGACGCCGAAAAGAAAATCGTTCCAGATCTGGGTGAATTGCCAGATCACCGTCACCACGACGGTCGGCAGCGATATGGGCAGAAGAATGCGCCAGAAGATGGTCATGAAACCGGCGCCGTCCATGGTCGCCGCCTTGACCAGTTCATCGGGCACGGTGATAAAGAAATTCCGGAAGAACAGCGTCGTGAAACCGATGCCGTAGACGACGTGAACCAGCACCAGGCCCGGAATGGAGCCGGCCAGCCCCATCAGCCCCAAAAGGCGCGCCATGGGCATGATCACCACCTGAAAGGGGATGAAACAGCCGAACAGCATGAGGGCGAAGATCAGATTGGCGCCGGGAAAACGCCATTTGGTCAGCGCATACCCGTTGATCGCCCCGATCAGCGTCGAGATGAGGACCGCCGGGATCGCCATCCGCACGGAATTCCAGAAGTATCCCTTCAACCCGTCGCACTGGATTCCCACGCAGGCCGTATTCCAGGCCTTGCCCCAGGCATCGAAGGTCACCGATTGGGGCAACCCCATGAAGGCGCCGTCGCGAATTTCATCCAGGCTTTTCAAGGACGTGATCGTCATGACGTAAAACGGCGTCAGGTAATAAAGGACAAACAGCCCAAGCACGGCGAACAGCACCCAGCGGCCGAGGGTCATGCGATTGATGAACCGGTCGTGCAGGATGGCGCTCATGTCATTCGTCCCGTTTCCGCCGCAGTTCCGAATAAAGATAAGGAACCATGATCGCCATTACCGTCATCAGCATGATGGTCGCGCTGGCGGCGGCCAGCCCTATGCGCCCGCGCTGGAACGCCATGGCGTACATGAAGGTGGCCGGCATGTCGGTGGCGTATCCGGGGCCGCCCCGGGTGAGGACGATCACCAAATCGAAGCTCTTGATCGCCAGGTGCGCCAAGACGACGAAGGCGCTGAGGAAAACCGGCCGCATGGACGGAATGATGATCCTCAGATAGATTTTCGGCAGGCTGGCGCCGTCCATATAGGCGGCCTTGAGGATTTCCTGGTCGATGGACCGGAGCCCGGCCAGAAACATCGCCATGACGAACCCGGACGATTGCCAGACCCCGGCGATGACAATGGTGTAGATGGCGAGGTCCGGATCGACCAGCCAGTTGAACTGGAAATCCGTGAACCCCAGGTCCTGGACGACCTTTTCAATGCCCAGGCCGGGATTGAGTATCCACTTCCAGGCCGTACCGGTGACCACGAACGATAGCGCCATGGGATACAGGTAGATGGTGCGCAACGCCCCCTCGACGCGAATCCTCTGGTCCAGCAGTATGGCCAGCAACAGGCCCAGCGCCATGCAGAAAAAAATGAACAGCCCGGAAAAGACGAACAGGTTTTCCAGCGCCACCTGCCAGCGGTCCATGCTCCACAGCCGGCCGTACTGGAAAAACCCTTCGAAGTCGTAGCGCGGCAGGAGCTTCGACCGGGTCATCGAAATGTATGCCGTCCAGACAATGAAGCCGTAGACGAACACCATCACCGCGACGAAGGACGGCGCGACGACGATCCGGGGCAGGTTGGCCTGGAACCATCTACTCACGGCAAAAGCACTATCCGGCCGACTAAAATCCGGCTCCACCGCCGCCCCAGGGCTCCCATGCGGGAGCGCCCCGGGGCGGACGGCGGAATCCGAAAACCGGCCTTACAACGATTGCTTGACGGCTTTGGCCAGGGCCTTCGCCGCGTCGGCCGACGACATGTTGGAATTGAAGTGCTTGGTCACCACATCGGTGATCGCGCCGGCCTGGGCGCCGCGAAGCGCCATGCCGTGGGCATAGCTGGGCAACAGGCCGCCGATCTTGGCGGTCACCTCCATGTCATAGGCGGAACGATGGGCGCAGTACTCGAACTCGCTCATGTCAACACCCAAACGGGCCGGGATCGAGCCCTTGTAGAGGTTGAACACCTTTTGGAAGTTTTCGCCGACGATCAACTTGGCGAGCAGCTTCTGGCCGGCTACGTTGTCGTCGCCCTTGACATCGAACATGGCGAAACTGTCCACGTTGTACAGGTAACCTTTGCCCGGGGTGGGCGAACACAGGAAATCGGTGCCCGGTTTCTTGCCGGCGGCGAGGAATTCACCCTTGGCCCAATCGCCCATGATCTGGAAGGCGGCTTCGCCATTCATGACCATGGCCGTCGCCAGGTTCCAGTCCCGGCCCGAGAAGTTGTCGTCCACGTATCCACGCATGCGCCGCATCTGGTCGAACACCTTGACCATGGTCGGGCTGTCAAGGGCGCTCATGTCGAGATCGATCAGGGCCCTTTTATAGAAGTCGTTGCCGCCGATGCCGAGAACGACGGTCTCGAACACGGTGGCGTCCTGCCAGGACTGCCCGCCGTGGGCCAGGGGCGTGATGCCCATGGCCTTGATCTTGTCGGCCGCGGCATTGAACTCGTCCCAGGTGGCCGGCATGCTGACGCCGGCCCTGGCCAGCACCTCGGGGTTGGCCCAGATCCAATCGACCCGGTGGACGTTGACCGGCGCCGCCACGTAGCGCCCCTTTAACTTCATGTGGTTGGCGATCTGCGGCGGCAGCAGCGCATCCCAATTTTCGGCCTTGCCGACGTCGTCCAGGTCGCCCAACGCCCCTTCCTCGGCCCACTCCTGGATACTCGGCCCCTTGAGTTGCACCGCGGTCGGCGGGTTGCCCGACAGGACACGCGCTTTCAACGCGGTCATGGCGGCGTCGCCGCCGCCGCCGGCGACGGGCATGTCCGTCCAGGTGCCGCCGTTGGAACTGAACTCATCCATCAGGGCCTTGACGGCCTTTGACTCGCCGCCCGAGGTCCACCAGTGCAGGACTTCCACCTTGGGCTCGGCCTTGGACAACGATGGCGCGAGGACAAGAGAGGCGACGGCGGCGATCAGAATCCCTCTAAGTGTCTGTCCGGGAAAAAGTTGCTTTGGGTGAATCATTTATGATTCTGTTGTGGCCACTGATTCGTTTTTCGGGAGGTGGCTATGTGGACTGGCAAGAACCGAGGCCTGTACGAGCGCAAGGGCCTGCGTTATCC
>JAJRSS010000102.1 GCA_024278615.1 Alphaproteobacteria bacterium | reverse complement strand
CTCAAGGCTGAAGCCATAAAACATAGCTTCCTGTTCCACCAGCCGTTCGCCCATCATTGCCCTAACTCCCAAAACAATCCTAATGAATTGAATCAGGACAGCGAGACAATCACAAGCAAGAGTTTTTCAACAAAATCGACCGGTTGCGGCCAATTCTGTAGCTGCTTGTGCAGCGCCGGGGGATCGTCAGGCACCCGCACAATTACAACTGGCTTGATTTGAACCTGAACTGGGACAGTGCCCCATTGGCTCGCGCCGATATCAAAACCGGCAACCCTCGCCCTGAGGTGGCCCAAATTATTTGGACAGCTTGGCGGTAAAGCTAAAGTGTTCGGGTTGCCAATCATGCCGCCAATTTCCCGACCCCCTTGAGAAGAGAGGGACAAATCAGATGCACGGGACGGAGCTCGCTGATTCCCGGCGGCCGATGGATCGCCTCCAGGCCCATCAGCCGCATCGATTGGCGAACCTTGTGGCGGCCTACATTGGACATCCTCCGTAAGCTTCTGTTCTTCGAAACATCCGCGTCCCGGGCTTGGATCGGATGAACAAGCTATCGAGGCTTCAAACCTGACTGTTGAACTCCACCTGACCGGTGTGGCTGACGTCGTAGCCTTCCATTTCCCGGGCCCGGGCCTGGAAAGTGGGTGTGCGGGCGAAGGCCAGAAGTTTCTGGAAAGGTTGGTCGAAGTAGTCCCGGCGGCGGATCAGCAGGTCATAGCGTTCGCGGGCGAGGGGGATGAAATCCAGCTTGTATTGCCGGGCTACCGCCGCCACCGCCAGACCGGCATGGGCCTTGCCTTCAAAGACCGCCAGCCCGAGGTCCGTTTCACTGCGCAGGGGCGGGTCCAGCAGGTCCAGGCCGGCCGGTTTCACGCCGGCCCCGGCGACAAGGTGATCGAAGAGGATGCGGCTGCCCGCCTGCCGCTGGCGCACCGCCACCTTTTTTCCTTCAAGGTCGGCGATGGACCGGATGCTTCGGGGATTGCCCGCCGCCACCACCAGCCCCTGTTGCCGCCAGGCCCATTGGATCAGCACCACCGGCAGGCCGGCGGCGGCCTGTCGCACCACCGGACGGTTGTAATCCCCGGTGCCGCCGTCGAGCACATGAAGCCCGGCGATCACCGCCTGACCGGCGGCGAAACGGGCCAGCCCGTCCAGGCTGCCGCCGGACAGCATGGCCAGTTCCGAGCCCGATTCCCTGAGGCTCCATTCCAGCAGGGGGTCGTGGCTGCCGCAGATCACCCGGGGCGCCTGAGCCTGGGCCTGGGGCACCGTCCCCGCCGGCCCGCTCCAGGTGCCTTCGGCAAGCCAGGCGTCGATCAGGTCCCTGGGGAACAGCCACTTGCCGGTCACCCGGGTGCAGGGAATGGTCTTGTCGCGCACCATGTCATAGACCTTGCGCTCCTTGATGCGCAGGTACTGGGCGACCTCGCGGGTGGTCAGCATTTCGCTCACGTGGTGCTCCCGGGGGAAATCCCCCTGTTTTTTTGTGCATTATACTGCAACTTTTTCGCGCCAATTGGGGGGCAAAGTTGCAAAATCCGATAAAATAGGAGACAACACCCCACCTCATCCCTTCCTCATCCTTGCCTCATCCTGGGCGGGAATATTTATGGGGTGGGACGACAAGCAAACCTAACGGTCTCCCGGAAAGCAGTGTTTCGCATGGAATCCAACGGCAAGAAAATCCTCGTCTGCAATTGCGAATCGACCATGGATGTGGACGGCAAGGCCCTGGTCAAGGCCTTGGCCAAAGCGCCCGGCAGTGATGTGTCCACCGTTTACAGCCACCTGTGCCGCAGCCAGATGGAGGCCTTTGAAAAAGCCGCCGCCGGGGGCGCGCCCCTGGTCGTCGCCTGCACCCAGGAAGCACCCCTGTTCCTGGAAACCCTGGATGAATTGGCCGACCCGCCCGAGGTTTCCTTCGCCAATATCCGCGAACGGGCCGGGTGGTCCAAGGACGGTAAAAAGGCGACGGCCAAGATGGCGGCGTTGCTGGCCGAAGCGGCCCTGGACACGGCGCCTTCGCCTTCCGTCACCATGTCGTCGAACGGCGTGCTGCTGGTTATCGGCGAAGACGAAACCGCCATCCATTGCGCCCAGCAGGTTTCGAACCGGCTGGATGTCAGTGTGCTGATCACCGGCGCATCGCACATCAACCCGCCGGCGGTCATGGACGTGCCCGTGTTCAGGGGAACCATCAAGGGTGCCCAAGGGCATCTGGGGGCTTTTCAGATTACTCTTCGGGGATACGCCCCGGCCGCCGTCTCTTCCCGGGAAAATCTGCAATTCCAGGTCCAGGGCATGGGGGAGGAGGCGGAAGGGATCTCAATGGCGGATCTGATCCTCGATCTTCGGGGCGGCGAGCCGCTATTCGTGGCGGCGGAGAAAAGGGATGGGTATTTCAACCCTGACCCGGGCAACCCGGCCCTGGTGCAGAGTGCCCTTTTGGAACTTACCGACATGGTGGGTGAGTTCGAAAAACCCCGCTATGTGGATTACCAGGCCGGCCTTTGCGCCCATTCCCGCAGCAATATCACCGGCTGTTCCCGCTGTTTGGACCTGTGCCCGGCGGGCGCCATCACCGCCAACGGCGACGTGGTCGCCATCGACCCCTATATCTGCGGCGGTTGCGGCGCCTGCGCCGGATCCTGTCCCACCGGCGCCGCCCATTACGCCCTGCCCGCCGACAACGGGATTTTCAAGCGGCTGCGGACCATGCTGGCCACATTCCGCCACGCCGGCGGCAAGAACCCCATGCTGCTGGTCCATGACCCGGAATTCGGCAACCAGGTCATCGATATCATGGCTCGCGCCGGCCGTGGTCTTCCGGCCAGCCTGCTGCCCTTCAGGGTCAACCAGGTGACCCAAGTGGGGCTGGATTTCATGCTGGCGGCAGCCGCCTACGGCGCTGGCCGGACGCTGATTCTGCTGCCCCCCCACAAGGAAATCGAAGCGGACGGCCTGAAAGCGGAAACCGCCCTGGCCAATACGGTGCTGGAAGGCCTGGGGTACGGCGGCGATCGATTCGAGGTGTTGGCCGAGGACGACCCCCAAGCGGTGGAGGATCGGCTGTGGTCCCTGAAATCGGCCAAGGCGCCCACCGCCGGCGACTTCCTGCCCATGGGCCGCAAGCGGGCGATCCTCGGCCTGGCCCTGAAACACCTGCACGCCCATGCGCCCCAGCCGGTGGACGCGGTGGCCCTGCCCGCCGGCGCCCCCTTCGGCACCATCCACGTGGATACGGAAGGCTGCACCCTGTGCCTTTCGTGTGTCGGCGCCTGCCCGGCGGCGGCGATCAAGGACAACCCGGAAAAGCCGCAGCTTTCCTTCATCGAAGAGGCTTGCGTCCAGTGCGGGCTGTGCAAGGCCACCTGCCCGGAAAAGGTGATCAGCCTGGAACCGCGCATCGCCTTTACCGAAGACGCGCGCGCCAAGCGGCTGATCAAGGAGGAAGAACCCTTCGATTGCGTTAAGTGCGGCAAACCCTTCGGCGCCAGGTCGGTCGTCGAACGCATGGTGGAAAAGCTGAAGGACCATCCCATGTTCGCCGAAAAGGGTGGCGTGGACCGGCTGCGCATGTGCGATGAATGCCGGGTGGTGGTGCTGGCCGAACGCCAAGACCACCCCTTCGCCGGCCCGCCCCGGCCCGCCCCCAGGACCACCGATGGTTACCTGCGCGAGCGGGAGGAATTGCGGGCCCTTGCGGCCCGGGATATAGCCGCCCGGGAAGAAAAGGATGAAACCTGAATTTCCCGGTGCCTCGAAAACCCTAAGAAATTTGGGGAGGACAAGGGTGGAAAGGCGGGCTATCTTCTCTGGAGATAGTGGGCAATATCGGCGATAGCCCCCCGGAAACGTGGGGTTTTTTCAATATTGGCAACCTGGGCATCAGATGATTGACCCCTTCGGACGCGCTATTTCCTATCTGCGGGTATCGGTCACCGACCGGTGCGATTTCCGCTGCCATTACTGCATGACCGAGGAAATGGCCTTCCTACCCAAATCGGACGTGCTCAGCCTGGAAGAATTGGACCGGGTGTGCAGCGCTTTCGTCCATAAAGGCGTGCGCAAGTTGCGCATCACCGGCGGCGAACCGCTGGTCCGGCGCAACATCATAAGCCTGTTCCAGGCTCTGAGCCGGCACTTGAAAAGCGGCGGATTGGACGAGTTGACCCTGACCACCAACGGCAGCCAACTGGCACGCTTCGCCCTCCAGTTGGTGGATTGTGGTGTCGAACGCATCAACGTTTCCATCGATACCCTTGATCCGGACAAATTCCGCCTCATCACCCGCCGTGGCGACCTGGCGCAGGTACTGGAAGGCTTGACGGCGGCGAAAAAGGCGGGCCTGGCGGTCAAGATCAATACGGTGGCGCTGCGCAACTTTAATGAAGACGAATTCGAACATCTGATCCAATGGTGTGGCGATCAGGGCTATGACCTGACCTTCATCGAGACCATGCCCATGGGCGACATCGGCGGCGACCGGGTGGACCAGTACCTACCGCTTTCGGAAGTGCGCTTGCGGCTGGAACAATCCCTGACCCTGACCGACAGCACCCACCGCACCGGCGGCCCGGCGCGTTATGTCACCGTCGCCGAGACCGGCGGCCGGGTCGGCTTTATCACCCCCTTGACCCACAATTTCTGTGAAAGCTGCAACCGGGTGCGGCTGACCTGCACCGGCACCCTTTTCATGTGCCTGGGCCAGGACGATGCCGCCGACCTGCGCCAACCCCTGCGCGCCAGCGATAGCGACATGCCGTTGATTGCCGCCATCGACGCGGCCATCGCCCGCAAGCCCAAGGGTCATGACTTCATCATCGAGCGGGCCCGGGGCGGCGCTGCCTTGGCCCGTCACATGAGCGTTACCGGTGGCTGAGCGCCGGCGCATCCGTTTCAGTCCGGTGAACGGCGCCCAAAGGGTAGCCGCGGCATTTGTCCTTGCCGCCGCGATGGTGGTTGGGCCGCCGGTCGCCGCCCATGCCGGCCATGGCAATGTCCAGGTCAAATCCACCGACACCATCGTCGGCACCGGCGAAGAGGCGATCCTTTATTCCACGGTCGCCGTCCATTACACCGGCTGGCTGACGGCACCAAGTTCGATTCAAGCCTGGACCGGGGCAAGCCCTTTGAATTCGTCCTCGGCGCCGGTCGGGTCATTCGGGGCTGGGACCAGGGCGTATTGGGCATGCGGGTGGGCGGCACCCGGGAACTGGTGATTCCACCGGAACTGGCTTACGGAAAACAGGGCGCCGGCCAGGGCCTGATCCCGCCGGATGCGACGTTGAAATTCCAGGTCAAGCTGGTGGGTGTTGCGCCGCCGCCTTACACCAATATCGACAACCGGGCGCTAAAGGACCTTATCGCCAAGGGGGTCAAGGTGGTGGATGTGCGCCGGCCCGACGAATGGAAAAGGACGGGCGTCATCAAGGGCAGCGAACCAATCACCGCGTTCGACCGGACCGGACGCTTCATCCAGGATTTCCCCACCCGGTTCCAGGCTTACGCCAAGGCCGGCGAACCGGTCATTTTGATCTGATGGGGTGGACGGCCCCTGCTCCCCGGCATCAAAGTGCCATATGGTGGTCGTGTTGAACGCCACATTAGAGAGGAGCCGTCCAAATGAATATTACTACAGTAGGTCTGGATTTGGCCAAGAACGTTTTTCAGGT
>JAJRSS010000101.1 GCA_024278615.1 Alphaproteobacteria bacterium | reverse complement strand
GGCAGATACCGAAGGCTCTCAAAGGACTATGAGCAATTGACCGAGAACAGCGAAGCCATGGTGCTCATCGCCATGATAAACCTCATGAGCAAAAGGTTACCCCTCCCAAAGGCATAGGGCCTTTGCAAACACCCTCTAAGAGAGCCGAAACATACAGGATCACGGGGTGGTCTCGCTGAAAATCATCTTTTCGTAAATGCCTCTATCTGCACGACGCTTGACTTGGCGGGTTGGGTCCGGTAGCGTTGGCGCGCAATGGCGATAACGCGAGGCCCCATCAACGTGAGCTTTTCCGAACCGGTTCCACCACGCGAAACAGCACGAGCCCGCCATTCGCCGGGTTTCCTCTTGCCGATCCTGCTTTTGATCGCCGGCCTGGCCCTCATCGGTCTGGTCGCCGGTCTGGAGGCACACCATTTCGCGGACGCCCCCTGGACCGGCGCGATCTTCGTGCCCCATGGGCGGCTCTCGGCTCCGGGGGTGATCCCGGTCGTGTCCCGCCGCGTTCCGCTTGCCACGGTGAAAGCACAAAGCCTCTTCCTGCGTGAAATGCTCGCGGAACCGGGCGGCGAGGATTTGGCCGACACGCTGGACCTGCTGGACACGGAATACGTCATCGCCGCCGATTCGGATGCTGCGACGCTGAAGCCGCTGCTTGAAGAAGGGCGGACACCGGTGCCGGGCACCCCGGAGGTCGTGGCGGGCGCGCTCGCCCGCTTCGATCAATTCACGCTGGACGGCGTCCGCTTCCAGGTGGTGGGCCGCCTGCGCGGGAGCGTGGCCAGCCTGGCCTTCACGTATTTACTGCCGAAAGATCCCGCCTTCGCCGGGATCTTCAGTCCCGGCGCGGGCGCCCTGGAAGGCTCTCTCGTGCCGGACGGCATGGCGCGGTTGGATACCCTTTTTCCGCCCGACGAGCAGGAAGACGGGGCCGACCCCCTCCCGCGCCCCGTGAGCCCCCGGGCACTGACCCGCCCGGCCTTCGGCCTGGGGCTGGGGGTCTGGCTGGGCCTCATGCTCGTGGCCCTGGGCGGCGCATGGGCCTTCCGCCGCCTGCTGACGCGGTTGCAGCCCGGCGCGCCCCGTTGGCTCAAGCCGCTGCTGGACGATGTCCGTACGTGGCCCCGTCTCTATCGGGCCGCCCACCTGGCACTCTATGGCCTGTTTTTTGGAACCACGCTGTACGGCTTGTGTCACCCCCTGCTGAATTACCACATCACCCAGTTTCTCGAACACGCATTCAGCGAGGGAAGTCTCGGTTACATCGGTCGGGCCTACGGATCGGGCAGCATTCCGAGGGCCGCCGCCGCCACCTTCGTCAACAACTATTTCCTCCAGACCCTGCTCCTGACCTTCGTGGCCAGTATTCCGCCCGTGGCCTTTGGCTTTATTAAGACGGGATTCAGCTTTGCCCTCGCCGGTCTCGCCATGGCGCCCATCTGGATGGGCACGGCGGCCCACCTCACCTACCACGCGATTACGATGATCCTCGAATTCGAGGCCTACATCCTGGCGAGTTTCATCGCCCTGCTCTGGCCCCTGCGGCTGATCCGGGGCGTGCGCCGTCAATGCCTCCACGCGGAAGTTTTGCACGGTCTGAAAACCTTCGGCAGCGGCGCGTTGGTTACGGCCATTCTCCTCGCCATCGCCGCGACCTATGAAGCGGCCACGCTGATCCTCTTTCGCATGGGCGGAATGTAGCCGCGGCAGAATACCGCGTGGTTTTCCAATCGTGATCCAATTTCCCACTTGACCCCGTCTCCATGCGGCCCGTGGGAACGGGTGATTCTCCCCTATTGACGGTAAGGGCGGCGGTCTTTCCGCTTTCCGGCGCCGGCAAGTGCGAGTATCAGCACGGTCATCATGAACAGCGTGGCCGCGCTGCCACCACCCTGTTCCGAAAGTCCCTTTGACGCAGCGCAGCCCACAGGCAATTCACCTTCGCCTTCGCCTTCGCCTTCGCCTTCGCCTTCGCCTTCGCCTTCGCCTTCGCCTTCGCCTTCGCCTTCGCCTTCGCCTTCACCCTCACCCTCACCCTCACCTGCTACTACATTTACCGTTATGGTGCCAGGTGTTCCCGTGGTGGGTACGGACAGGCCGACGGGGTCGGTCACCCGAATGTCGATCAGGGAAAATGTATAATCATCATTGGCGGTACCCGGGGTGACTTGAAATTGTACTTGGGCCAATACCCCATCGCCGATAACTTCCTGGTTGAATCCCGTTACGATGATGCGGGCCTGTCCCGAATCGAGCATACTCAGGAACGCATCCTTGGCGGCCCCGTCCGCCGCCGGCCCCGTGGCAATGTCGGTGGCCGTGAAAGAGGTCTCATCAAACTGGATATCGACCTGGACCCCACTCACGAGGTCGCCGGGGGCATTGGTCAGCGCGAGGGGAATCGTTACGTCTGCGGGCACCGCCGTCACGGTTGCTTGTCCTAGGGAAAGGGTTGCGGCAACACCGGTTGCGTTAAAGAAAAGAGCGGTCCAGGCGCTGATGATCAAGGTGCGTTGTATGGTATGGCGAAGCATAGGTCTCTTTCGTGTGTGTTGGATGCTTCCGGCGGATTCATTACCCGCCTTCGCGTCACAATAAGGCTGTCGCGAACCGGGTCAGCCCGCGGGGAAAAACAGGCGGCGAATGCCGAAGATGGCAGCGAAGGCCAACGCCGCAAGAAGGAATTGGAACACTTGCATATCCGGGCGATTGCCCATTTGGCGCGGCAGAAGCGTTACCGCCGGAGGAAGGTCAAGGGGTTGACGGTTGTTCGACATGCCGGGCGATGGGTCCGGCATGAGGGAGGCAACCCGGATGGCGTTTGAAGACGGCCATTCCCCGGATCTTCCCGTGGTGCCTGCGGGTTCCGGACCGAAGCGGCCGCCGGTCGTGGTAACATTACGCGGTGCGCCGTCGGGACGGCGGGAGAAGGTATTGCGGGGCAATGGTGCATCACCGGGCCTTTGGCGCCGCGGTTTCATAACCGAATTGCCCCGGCTCGTGGGGTAATGGCCGGAATCAAAGCGTTGCCGCGTTGATCGTGTCTTTTTCCCGGAAAGGTTCACGGTCTTTTGTCGGGTGTTGCCGGTGAGTTCGTGAATCCCGGCGCCTGAGACGGTGGATGCCGTGGCATCTGGACTGGCTATTGCCTCCGCTGCATCCGTCGTGGCCGGCGCATCGGCGCCGTCGGCCTCGGGGTCAAGCTCCTTGGGTTCTTGTGACGCATCCTCGAAAAGGGCGAGATCAACCGTTCCGCCTTGGGCGTCCGAGGCGACCAGGTTGTCCAGCCGGGGGACCAATGCCTGGGTATCGGCGTTGTCCACCGGGTAGAAGTAGAGCGTCGCCACCACCCCTTCCCCGAGGTTCTCCGGTCCGAAACCCAGCACCATGACGCGGGCCGTGTCGCCATAGGGTTCGCTGTACACCACGTCCTTGCCCGCGTCGAGCGCCACGTTTCCTTCCACGACTTCCGACAGGGCGTAGGCGTGGTTATCGTATTGCAGGTCGAACTGAAGCCCGGCGGGGTCCTCGCCGTCATCCTGCATGTAGTGCAGTGAAACGGCAATGCCGCCATCGTCCAGCACCGTTTCCTCCAGGCGCACGGCCGCCGCCAAGGCCGCCGGGGCATGGAGCGCGATCAACCCGCCCAGCGACAGGAGGATTCCGAGTCTGTATGCGAAACGGCTCATTTGCGGCGACTTCCCAACGCTTTGCGCCCAAGGATCCACAGGAGCAGTATACCAGCAATCACGGCGATCATGGCGGGTGGAAGCCACCGCGTGGCCGCCGCGGGGCCTTTCCCGGCCCCTTTCCCGGCCCCTTTTGCTGCCGCTTTGTCACGGTCCGGGACGCCGGTCGGGGAAGCGGTTGCCGCGATTCGGCCCCCGTTGGGGTCCGAAAGCTTTATCCGCGCCAGGTCCGCGGACTGAAGCGCCTCGGGGTTCCGGCTTTCCGACTCCTGGCGAACGAGCACCAAGTCACCGTCGGGAATAATGTTCTGGTTGAAACCGGCCACGATGACCCGAACCGTTCGGGAATCTATTCGGGCAAAGCTTACCTGTTTGTTGGCGGACTTCGCTGCTTCCCCGGCGAGAAACGCGTAAGTCTCCGCGACACCGGCTTCGGAAGCATCAAAACGCACGTCGAACTGAACCGCGCAGACCCGTTCGCCCGGTCCCGCCAGCAATCGGATCGGCACGACGCCCTGGTCGGCATCAGTATCCGAAACGGGCGCCATGACCGTCAGCGTCGCCGCACGGGCAGCGCCACCGATGACCAGCGCCACCAAGAGCATGGCGAAAATATCAAACGTCCGCCCTTTTACGAAAGGCATCGGCTTTTCTCCATTTTTCCTCGACCGGCCCCGCGGGAGAGGGAAACACCGGAAAAGGCTGTTTCCCTCCCCACGCGGAGACATCCATGAAACGTCTTGCACGGGGGGGACGCGAAGCAGCGCCCGAAAAGGGGGCACTACCGCGCCGTGTTCGTGTTAGACGGCCTCGGGGTCGCAGGGGGCCGCATCGGCATAGTCATCGGTGCCGTCGTTGTCGTCGTCCCGGTCGAAACTGTTGGGGACGCCGTCGCCGTCGCAATCTTCGCCGGTCCAGGCGTCTTCATCGAGACAATTGGGGATACCGTCGCCATCGTCGTCCTGGGCGAAGTCCGGGATGCCGTCACCATCCAGATCGAGGTGACGCGGCCCGTCGGGCGTTTCCAGCAGGCCGTCGAAGAAATCGGGAATCCCGTTTCCATCCGCGTCGATGAGATCCGGCTCATCCAGGTTCGCAATCCATTCCGGGATATACGCCAGGACGTAGTCGATGATGTCGGCCACGTACTGCGGGCCTTGATGGTCCCAATTGCCCATCATGCCGCCGCCCATCATGCCGCCGCCCATCATCTTGCCCTCGTCGGGCGTATCGGACTGCGCCATGCCGTCGCCCATCATGCCGCCGGGGTAGCCGCAGTGCTCGAACCAACCGTCCATGTTGCTCTCCAGGCAACTGATAAGGGGCTCGACGAAATCGGGGATGGCGTTTTCGTTTTCATCCACGAGACTGGGCGCGGTCAAATCGTCCAGCCATTCCTGGACGCAGGCCGCCACCTGCTCGTGCAGATAACCGGGCTCCATGTCTTCGAACACGCCGGGGCCGCTTTGCACCCGGTCCATGAGGGAGTGCATGAAGTCGGGAATGCCGTCGCCATCGGCGTCCTGGTCCACATCGCCGTTATTCAGCCAACCATGCATGCCGCGAAGATCTTCCGAAACACGCATGTGGGGACCGAACTGAAGGTCACCCAAATCCGGCTCGTCCCCTTCGGAAAGTTCCGGGAAGGGCAGGAGGAGGGAGGTGGTATTCTCCACGGGGAACTCCATGACGCCGACCTCATAGCCCTCGCCTTCCGCGCGTTCACCCATGGAAACGAGGCTCCAGCCGGTGCCCGTGCGCAGCATCATGGAAAACGCGCCGGTTTCGGGGTCAACCTCTCCGGTCACGCTCTGGCCATCCTCCGAAATGGCCCGGATGTGCATGCCGCCCGGGAAATCGGCGGGGTCGAAGTCGATCCGCCCCCCGACGCGCTGCACGAGTCCGCCCGTGCCCAGCGCCGTGTTGACGCACTGCTGGATGTCAAAGATATCGACCACGTCATTGCCGTCCAGGTTCCCTTCCGGGGTCTGGTCGGACTGGTGCATGGCCTGCGATATGACGGCCTGCACGTCGCGAATATCGTGCGTGCCGTCCCGGTTCACGTCGCCCGGCTGGGCAAGTTGTCCCGGGTCCATTGGAGACGAATAGGCGAAGGTCATGGCCAACGCCACCATCGGGAGAAACAGGTTCAGGGATTTCTTGAAACTAAACATTAGCTGACTCCTTCAATGCGCTGTTGGTGGGCATGAGCATGCCCCGGGTACAACAAACGCAGTAAACGCTCTTCAATCGGGATGCAATTACAACCAAACGTCGATAATCGTCGAACAGGGATGAGAAACCATCCGGAGGTTCGACTAGAGCGTGGAAGGAGGGCCGTGGGGCGTGAAAAGGCAACGAAATTGCCAGCTTTGGGGAAGGAGAAGCACCCGGGAACGCGATTCGTCCACCAGGCGGACGGGCTGCGAAACCCGTGGTTGAGGGAGGACCGCCGCAACAAGCTGAAGCGGTGGCTGGGCGACCTGGGGCGAGTGGCCCGAGAAAATACAACCCGCGGGCACGCCGGGAGTGGCCGGTTGATCCCCCTCGGAATCCGCCACCGCCTGGTTGGTTCTGGACACGGTGCGCTGGAAGTCAAAGATATCCGTCACACCGTCGCCATTAACATCCGTACCCGCATCCGGTGCCGCCCCCTGGAAAACATCCGTCACGATGGACTGGAGATCCTGGACATCAATCCGCAGATCGCCGTTCACATCCTCCAGCGCGGGTGCATGGGCACCAAACGCCAGGGTGGAGGAAGCCACCAGGGTGACCGCGTAAGTGATAATCCATATTTTCCGAATGAAATCCATATTTTCCCTCGCTGAAGCCTACCACATGACTTCAATTCCTGTCAATTTTCCTGTTCGAATGGGGCCTGCGTCACCAAAGTGAGTTTTTCGATTTTTCTTTTGTTTTTGGGCAGTAGCATGTAGTATATATACTACATGGCCGTTGATTACAACCACAGGAGGATTGAGTATGACCCGGCTCCAACAATTGGAAGCACAACG
>JAJRSS010000100.1 GCA_024278615.1 Alphaproteobacteria bacterium | reverse complement strand
CCGTGGTCCACCAACGCGGCGACGACCTTGCCGGCACGGGGTTTTGGCGGCCCTGGGCCAAGGGGGCCGATACCCGCGCCCAGTTCATCATCAGCCTCATCTACAACGAGGGCCAGGGGGTCACCCGCAAACTGGCCGCCAAGCCCATTACGTTTAGCAAGGCGGCAAATAGCAAGACGGCAAAGCCGGTTGACGCCCGGGCGCCCATCGACATCGCCTTGATGTACGAGACCGGGCAAGGGGTTGCCCAGGATTACGCCGAGGCGATCAAATGGTACCGCAAGGCGGCGCGACAAGGCGTGCCACGCGCCTTCCGAATTCTCGGCGCCTTCTACGCCAAGGGCGAAGTGGTGGAACGGGACGTGGTGCGATCCTACATGTGGTTCAACATCAGCGCCCTCAGGGGCGACATGGTGGCGCGGAAGTTCCGTGAAATCATCGCCATCGGCATGACCCCGGCCGAAATCATCCGGGCCGAAAAAATGGCCCGGGCGTGGCTGCGAAAACACCCGGGAAGTTAACCGGCCGGTGGTGATGTTTCACCGGGTCGTTCATTCGACCGATCCGAGGGAACCCGATTTTTACCAACGACTTCAATCCACTACAGGTGACACCCCTGCCCCATCCGCGATTTTCCGCAAAAACTCTCCGCCGGGTGGGATTCCTTAATTTCCCGTTTACCGCGACGGGGTAGCTTCGAAGACAGCATTGGGCGGGAGAAGCCGCCCTTTCGCCGTTCTCATCGTTCTTCTGGCAGAATGCAAAAGGAGACGACCATGGCCAGTATCATCATTCCACCCGCGCCTGGTGGCCCTTTCCCCCTTGAAAACCTGAATCCGCCCCGTCCCGGCGAGGCCGGCCGCGCCATCCAGGGTATTCCGTTGCGCCCTTCGCTGGGCAATCCGGCCGGCGTGGTCGTGGATTTGTCCATCGATCCCCCCGACGGGGATGATGCCGCCGGCGCCGTCGAGAAACACAAGGACGAGGCCCGGACCTTCGCCGGCGACCTGGACCGGGGCGCCCGGCAGATCGCCAAGGCCATCGAAAAATTCCTGAGCCAGATCGAACACCTGCAGGATCAGGCGGAGCATGTGGGCGAAAAGTTTTTCCGCAACCTGACCCGGGACCTCGCCGAGGGCAATTTCGATGACCGGACGCCGGAAAAGGCGGCCAGCAAGCTTCTTTCCCGCTTCGAACACTTCGGCGACAAGATCGCCGGCTTCGGAGAAAACTTTACCGACCGGCTGGGCGATATCCTGGAAAAGAGTCCCCTCGCCGAAGAAGGCCAGAATGTGTCGGCGGCGTTTTTTGTTTCCCAATCGGTTTCGCTTTCCATCGAAAGCCTGGAGCTGACCCTTCAGGACGGGGACAACACCCTTCAGGTGAGTTACCAGAAAATATCGCTCAGCGTCACCACCACCGTCGGCATGGCCATATCACGATTCACGCCCCAAGCCCTGGACCTGGGCGGCAACCTGATCGACACCGCCCTGATCGATACCCCCGTGGCCGGCGACGGGCTCTACGTCGACGCCGGCGCGCCCGACTCCCGCGGCCTGCTGGACCGGTTGCGGTTGGGCGCCGGAGAACCCGGTTTTTCCGATCCGGCGCAAAGCGCCCTGGATTCCCTGCTTCTGTTCAAGCAGATTTCCACCAATGCGTCACTGAACATCACCCGCATCCTTCTTGAGGCGGCGACCCGGGTTTCTACGGCCGAGGACGACCACCCGGCGGCGGAACACGATCGGGCAGGCTTTTTCGATCTGAAGGTTTAATCCGAAAAAACCCGCTCCTTCCCCGGATACCGTTTGAGGGGTCGGTTGGCGCTCGGGGTTGAAGGTGCCGGTAGAGTAATCACCGTTGTCGACAATGATTGCGCAGGCAGGTGACGGGGCCAACGGTACCGCGACCACCCCCTCCGACATCGGGCGCTCCGCCCGCCTACCCCGCGGCTTCGAGGATGGCGTCTTCGAGCAGCGCCATTGTTTTATTCGGCGTGCATATCTTGCGGCCACTCGTTTTAGCGGTTTTTCCCCAGCCAGTGATCGACCAGGGCGACGGTCTCGTCGATGGCGTCGCTGCGCATGCCCTTCTGCGCCGCGATGGCCTTGACCAAGCTATCCACCCGCTCGATATTGGCGGCGCCGCCAAACAACGCCCGCGCCGCCGATGACGGCTTGACAAGCCCTTCCGCCGCCTTCGCGTATTTTTCGAAGGGAACCAGATCCCCCGGCGCGGCGCCCAGGGCCTGGCATAACTCTCCCACCCATTCGTAGATGGCCCGCGACTGGTCGATATCGCCGTGCACGGCATCGCGGATGGAGCGCATGCCGTCCTTCTGGATGCAGCGGTAGTTGCCGGTCAGCAGCATGCTCCACTTGGCCAGGGGAACGAAGACGGAATCATGCACCTTGAGCTTGACCGGCAGTTCGATGGCACGGCCGGCGGTTTCAAACCGAATGGCCTCGATATCCGCCTGCATGCGGCGAAGCATCGCGGTGTGATCGCGGGATTCGAAGCGGGCGGCCTTGAAATTGGTCGGCAGGGCGACCTGCAACACGTTGGTTTTCTCTTCCGGCGGGCGGAACGCCTGTGGATCCGGGCTGCACAGGGTGACCAGCGCCGGGTCGAAGCCGGCCCACACGGTGGGGTCGGTATAGCAATGGGTCAACGCCCCGGTATCCAGTCCGGGGATGCGGTTCAAATAGGGCAGGGGCGGCATGTTCATGATCGACATGCAGGGGATACCGGCCTTGGCCACCGCTTCCAGCAAGCCGCGCACGCCGGGTGACCCATACTGCGGCTCCTGCATGGCCAGGGCGGCGAGGTCGAAACCGTGGGCGTCAACGGCGTCGGGCGGGGCGGCGGTGAGGACGCCCGGGGCTCGCCGTGAATCGATTTCGATGAGGTCGTCTTCGCCCCTGACCGGCATGCGCACCCGGATGCCTTCGCGGTTGATCAGTTCCGCCTCGTCGGGCAGGCAGACCAGTTTTACCGAATGCCCGGCCAGTAACAGTTTAGCCGCCAAAAGAGAGCCATAGGAGGCACCAAAAATCAGGACAGTGGAGGAAGTAGGCATGATCAAATATTTCCCAAGTAACTCGGTTTGCCTGACGATTTTACCCAAATTGCACCGAGAGGTAATAGTCTTTCCTTTCGATGCCGCCTGGAAGCGGATTATCCGGGCGATCGGGGATTTGCCGGCGAAGGGAAAGCCGATGGAGCGCTCATGGTTCTTGACCCGCCCATTTCTGGCCATCAGGCAGTCAAAATCCCCTTCCGGCAGAATCAAGCCCCCAGAAGGCGTGATGTATTCCGGCAGTGTCGCCGGCGTCGGAGGTCTGTGTCCCCGCCCTTGGACGAAGTGATAATTACTCAATGAAATCAATGCGGTGTGATTGCTGTCACAGCTAAATCGCGCCCCTTGTGATATTTTATGTGAAATTTTACCGGTTCGGACGAAAGATTCGTCCCGGAGCACGGCCCGGAGCACGGTAAGGGCGTCGCTCGCACTCTCATCCCAGGGGGCGGGGGCCAGCATCAACGGGTGCGTCCTTGAGACTGGAGTTATATCATGAACATTCCTTCCCGGCATTTCCGGCGCTTCGCGGTCGCCTCCGCGTGTCTGGTGCTTGGTTTCGGCCTGGTGGCGACGCTGCCGGGGATGGCCGCCGACCGGACGACGACGGAGCAGGTCTTGTCATCGCTGCAAGATGGCGGGAGCACGCGGAGTTCAGCCGCGCTCGAGGCGGGCGAATGGACCGTCCTCGACACTTCCGGCAAAATTTCGTTCAGAAGGGGAAATGCCGGGTCCTGGCAGCCGTTGTCGGCGAACACGACGCTGGGCCCGTCGAGCCAGGTCAGGAGCGGCGATGACGGGTGGGCGGTGCTGGCGCACGGCGAAGACACCATCGCCATGGCGGCGAACACCGGCATGGCCCTGCCGCCGAAGCCGGAAAAGACGGTCACCCGCGTCTTGCAGACCTTCGGCAGCATGCTGTTCAAGGTCGACAAGATGCCGGGACGCGATTTCATCGTCGAGACCTCCTATCTGATCGCCGGGGTCAAGGGCACGACCTTCGGGGTCAGCGTCAGCGAAGAAGGCGCTTCGGTGAGCGTGAGCGAAGGAACGGTTGGGGTTTCGGTGACCGCCGAAGGAGGTGGCGGGACCGCGACCGACGTCACGGCCGGAAAGACCGCGAGCGTCGGATCAGCCGCTGAATCCGAGGTCAGCGTGAGTAAAACCGCCCCGGGCCAGGGCATCGCTCCGGGCCAAGCTCTAGACAAGGCTCTCGGCCGGGCCCTCGGCAAGGCTCTCGGCCGGGCTCCGGGCAAAAGTCGCGGGGTCGCGCCGGGCCAGACTACCGGTAAGGCTATCGGCCAAGCCACCAGTAAGGGTGGTGATGCCGCCCGCGGTCAAGGAAAAGCCGTCGGCCATGCCGCGGTTGATGGCCAAGCAATTGGTAAAGGGCGTGCTTCCGCAGCGCCGGGCCAAGGAATAGCTTCCGGCCAGACTGCGGTTGGCGGCCTGGGTGACGGCAACGGCGGCGGCGGTGGCGGCAACGGCGGCGGCGGTGGCGGCAACGGCGGCGGCGGCGGCAACGGTGGCGGCGGCGGTGGCGGCAACGGCGGTGGTGGCAACGGTGGCGGCGGTGGCGGCAACGGTG
>JAJRSS010000099.1 GCA_024278615.1 Alphaproteobacteria bacterium | reverse complement strand
GGGTTCGCCCGCAGCTTCGGGCAGGCTCAACAACAGCAACAGCAACAGAATCTGATAAACAGGATTTTGGCGGCATGATCAGCAACAGGAATACACCTTAACTTCGCCGCCAAACTGTCCAACAAAGCGGGACCAGCTCAGTACGATGTTTTTAGATTACCTCATTCCCCGCCAGCTAACTTACGCAATTTACCTGTTTTTGATTATCGTGCCGCCGCTGATGTCAACCTATCTACACATGCGGCTTTTCGGAGTGACGCTTATCGTTATTGTTACCCTGGTCTATGTTTTTCTGCTGTATGCGTATATTTCGTTTTTTTGTTTGTTGGCCGGGGTTGGAACCATTCACCTGATCTACATTATCCTGCACAACAAATGCTGCCGAGAATGTCCGGTTTTGTTTGGCTAGACAATATACCCGGAGCACGTTCCGCATATGATGTATGACCAATTTTGTCGGCTGCTTCCTCCGATCAGAGCTCCTCATGATCCGTCACAGATGCATTGAGAATCCGGCTCTTTCTTCAGTGTCACGGCGTGCGGTAATGCCCGGGCCGAGATGTTCCTTGGCAATGCCGGTCGTTCTGATCGAGAAAGGCGATGGGCCGGAACGGTGCAATCCGCGCCGCCTGGGCCTCGGGACCCCATGGTCTCAGAGAGACTGCGGAGCATTTCGGGCCCCAATACATCTGGGTGAGCCGTATCGCCGGTACGAAATACCGAGACCTGAACCGCGCCGGGATTGCCGGAGGCTGTTTGGTTTGAGTCAGGATTTCTTGGCTGGATTCACTTAGGGAGTGCAACAGCAGATGAAAGATAGAGACGTCGCCCGGTATTGGAACAACAACGCGACGGCGTGGATGGAGCATATACACGAGTATGGAAACCCTATTCGAGACCTGTTCAACACCCCCGCGTTCAACGAGTTCATAGGTGATTTCCCCGGAAAGCAGGTCCTCGACGTAGGGTGTGGTGAAGGACGCAACGCCAGATTTTTAGCCGGGAGAGGTGCCCGTGTGACGGGCATGGATATCTCCGGTGGCTTGATCACCTTTGCCCGGCAACAAGAGGGAAAAGAACCTCTGGGGATCGACTATGTAGAGGCGTCTGTTTCCGACCTATCGGTATTCGATGACAACAGCTTCGACGCCGTCGTGTCGGTAATGGTGTTGATGGACGTGGCGGAACTGGATACCGGTTCACGGGAAATCTATCGGGTGTTGAAACCTGGGGGGAGGTACGCTTTTTCTGTCCGTCATCCCTGTTTCATAACGCGTGACTTCAGGATCGTGAAAAACGAGTCTGGAGATGCCCGGTTACTGGTCGGTCAATACTTCGACCACCAACCCAGGTTGGAACGTATTTTCTCCACCAGAACCGACAAACCGATGGTGGTGCCGAAGTTTCCCTACACCCTTTCTGACTATATCAACTACACCGTAAACGCCGGATTCCGTATCGAACAGGTTCTGGAACCAAGGCCTTCGGTAGAATCGTGTGAGCGGCATTCACCGTTACGGTTCTGGCGAAAACATGCGGCGAACTTTCTATATCTGAGAGCCCTTAAACCCGGGTAGTAACAAGAAGTAACCCCACTTGGGTCAAATGGAAACCGTTCCCCGCGCCAGCGGCAATATCTCCACCCTTTCTCCGGCTTTCGCCGCCTCGGCGTGGGGTGGGCGCACGACCAGGCAGTGGGCGTCAGCGAAGCGGGCCATCATGGCGCTGTCCTGGCGGCCGTAGGGGGTGGCGATGAGTTCGCCGGCCTGATCGTGGGCCAGGGTCGAACGCAGGTAATCCTGCCGCTGGTCGTTTCGCGGCAGGCCGCGACCCAGGACCGCCGTCGGCGCCGGCCCGTCCCGGGGCGGCATGCCGAGCATGGTTTCCATGGCCGGCCGCAGGAAGACGACGGAAGTCACCCCGGCGGAAACCGGATTGCCGGGCAGGCCCAGTACCGGCATCGGGCCCAGGTGGCCGAAGATCAACGGCTTGCCCGGGCGCATGGCGACCTTGAAGAAATCCAGGTTCATTTTTTCGCCGCCCACACCTTCCCCGTCCGGGCCTTCCCCGCCCAAAACCTTGTGCACCAGGTCGTAATCGCCCACCGAGACGCCGCCGATGGTGACCAGAAGATCGGCGCCCGCCGCATCCTCCAGGCGACGGCGCAGGGAGCACTCGTCGTCGCCGGCTATCCCTAGGTTCACCGGCTCGCCGCCCAGCACGGTGATGTAGGCGGCCAGGGCCAGGCTGTTGGAACTGATGATCTGGTAAGGGCCCAAGGGATCTCCGGGCATCACCACTTCGTTGCCGGTGGCGAGGATGGCGATACGGGGCCGCCGCCGGACCATCAGCCAGGGCACGTTCATCGCCGCCGCCAGCCCGATCTGGCGGGCGGTGAGGGCCGTACCGGCGCGCAGCAGGATCTCGCCGGTGGCGAAATCCATGCCGGCGGGACGGATGAATTTGCCCTCCGGCGAACTTTCCTTGATGGTCACCGTTTGGCCGTCGCTGTCGGTGACTTCCTGCATGACGATGGCGTCGGCGCCTTCCGGCGCCGGCGCGCCGGTGAAGATGCGCACTGCCTGGCCTTCGCCCACGGCGCCATCGAAACCGCCGCCGGCGGCCGATTCGCCGATCAGTTTCAGGGTGACGGGAACCTGGGCCACGTCGGCGGCGCGGACGGCGTAACCGTCCATGGCCGAGACGGCGGCCGGCGGATGGCTGACCCGGGCGGCCACGTCGGTGGCCAGCACCCGGCCCAGGGCCTGGGCCAGCCCCACCTGTTCGCCGCCCACCGGCCTGACCCCGGAGGTGACGCGTTGAAGGGCTTCGGTGACGGAGATCATGAGTTTCCAGCCTCCTCGGAGGCCCGGCCAGAAGCCCAATAAGCGCCCGACTTGCCGCCCGCCTTGTGGACCAGGCGTATGTCGGCAATACGCATGCCCCTGTCCACCGCCTTGCACATGTCGTAAACGGTCAGGGCGGCGACGGTGACGGCGGTCAGCGCCTCCATCTCGACCCCGGTACGGCCCTTCAGCTTGCAGGTAGCGGTAATGAGAACGGCGTTTTGCGCCTCGTCCAGGCTCAGTTCCACGTTCACCGAAGTCAGGTTCAAGGGGTGGCACAGGGGAATCAGGTCCGGCGTCCGTTTGGCGCCCATGATGCCGGCCAGCCGGGCGACGGACAGCACGTCGCCTTTCTTCACCCCGCCCTTGGCGATCAGCGCCGTCGTTTCCGGCTGCATGAGCACGCATCCGCTGGCCGTGGCTGTGCGTTCGGTGGTCTCCTTTTCCGACACGTCGACCATGCGGGCGTTGCCGTCGTCATCGAAGTGGGTCAGGCCGGCCATGGCCGTCAGGCTCCCATCTTGGCGTGAACCGGCGGCGCTTTGGCGCCGGCCAGGAAGCGGCGCGTCGCCGTTTTCACGTCGCCGTGGCGCAGGAGGGATTCACCGACGAGGAAACAGCGCACCCCGGCCCGGGCCATGCGGTCCAGGCCTTCGCCGCCGCCGAGCCCGCTTTCCGAGATCAAGGTCTTTCCCGCCGGCACCTTTGGCGCCAGGGCCTCGGTGGTCTTCGTATCCACGTCCAGGGTCTTGAGGTCGCGGTTGTTGATGCCGATCAGGGGTGTCCGGAGCTTGAGCGCCCGTTCCAGTTCGACCGCGTCGTGCACCTCGGCCAGTACGTCCATGCCCATCTCCACGGCGGCGCTTTCCAGTTCAGCGGCCTGGGCATCGGAGAGGGCGGCCAGGATCAACAGCACGCAATCGGCGCCGAGTGCCCGGGATTCGACGATCTGGTAGGGGTCGAGCATGAAGTCCTTGCGCAACACGGGCAGGGACACGGCGGCGCGGGCGGCGATCAGGTCCTCGTCGGCGCCCTGGAAATAGGCGACGTCGGTAAGCACGGAAATGCACACGGCCCCCCCACGTTCGTAGGCATGGGCCAGGGCCGCTGGCCGGAAGTCGTCGCGGATCAGGCCCTTGGAAGGTGACGCCTTCTTGATTTCGGCGATCAGCCCGTAACCGTTCACGGCGCCTTCGGCCAGCCTTTGGGCGAAGCCCCGGGGAGCGGATGCGCCCTCGGCGGCGGCGGATATTTTGCTTAAGGAGCGAAGGGATTTCCGCTCCGCCACATGAACCCGCTTGTCGGCGCAAATGCGATCAAGGATGTCACTCATCGTTCACCGTCCGCCGGGGGATCTTCATTGGTGATGGCGACCAGGGTATCCAGTTTCATCTTCGCCCGTCCATCGTCGATGGCGGCGGCGGCCATTTCGGCACCTTGGCGAAGGGACGTGGCCCGGTCGGCGACAACCAGCGCGGCGGCGGTGTTGTAGACGACGATGTCGCGATACGGCCCCTTGGCGCCGGCCAGCACCTGGCGCAGGGCGGCGGCGTTGGTTTCGGGGTTGCCGCCCTTCAGGTCTTCGGGGCCGGCCAGGGGGATACCCGCCTCATCTGGCGACACTTCAAAGCAGGTCACCTTGCCGTCCTTCAGTTCGGCGACATAGCTGGGGCCGGTGGTGGTCAGCTCGTCCAACCCGTCGGCGCCGTGAACCACCCACGCCTTTTCGCTGCCCAGGTTGCCCAGCACCCGGGCCATGGGCTCGATCCATTGCCGGGCGAAGGCGCCGGAGAACTGGCGCTTGACCAGGGACGGATTGGACAGCGGGCCCATCAGGTTGAAGATGGTGCGGGTGCCCAGCTCGGCCCGGGGGCCACCCACATGGCGCATGGCGCTGTGATGGCGCGGCGCCATGAGGAAGCCGATACCGCCTTGCCAGATAGCCTTTTTCACCAGGCTCATGTCGGCGTCCAGGTTGACGCCCAGTTGGGACAGCACGTCGGCGGCGCCGGAAATGGAAGACAGGTTGCGGTTGCCGTGCTTGGCGATGGTCACGCCGCAGCCGGCGGCCACCAGGGCGGCGGTGGTCGAGATGTTGTAGGTGCCGGAATCGTCGCCGCCGGTGCCGACGATATCCATGGCGCCCTCGGGGGCTTCGATGAACAAAACCTTGGCCCGCATGGCGCGCACGGCGCCGGTGATTTCGCCGATGGTTTCACCCCGCGCCCGAAGGGCCATGAGGAAGCCGCCGATCTGCGCCGGGGTGGCGTCGCCCGACATGATGATGCCGAAGGCCTTTTCCGCTTCCCGGTCGTCCAGGGCGGCGCCGGTTCCCACCTTGGCCAGGATGGCCTTCATCGCGCTCAGGGAATCGCTCATGCCGCCGCCTTGTCCCGGTTGGTCAGGTTGATGAAATTACGGAGAATCTGGTGCCCGTGTTCGGAAGCGATGCTCTCGGGATGGAATTGTACTCCATAAAGGGGGAATTGGCGGTGAGCCAGTCCCTGAATGACGCCATCGCCGCTTTCCGCCGTGATTTCCAGGCAATCGGGAAAGCTCTCCCGCTCCACGGTCAAGGAGTGATAGCGGGTGGCGGAGAAGGGGGAGGGGATGCCGCTGAACAGGACGCCGCCTTTGTGGTCGATGGCGCTGACCTTGCCGTGCATGGGCCTGGGCGCCCGCACGATGCGGCCGCCGAACGCCTGTCCGATACTTTGATGGCCCAGACAGACTCCCAATACCGGCACCCGGCCGGCCGCTTTTTCCACTACTTCCATGCAGATTCCCGCCCGGTCCGGATCACAGGGGCCGGGCGAAAGAACGATGCCCTGGGGGGCCATGGCCAAGGCTTGAGCGGCGGTCAGGGCGTCGTTGCGCCGCACCTCCACCTCGGCGCCCAGTTCTCCCAGGAAGTGGAGCAGGTTGTAGGTGAAGCTGTCATAATTGTCGATTATCAGAAACATAACAGACTTTTATATTAGATTATTAATGCAATAAGTTAATTAGAACGAGGCCTTGTTTAGCGTCCAATGCACCATTTCCCGCATTAATGCAGGCAGCCCTTCGACCGTCAACCCTGCGCCAGTTTCCGGCCGCCCAGATTGGCTTCATTTTTTCAGCGGTTGATGCTTGACCTTCCCATCACTGGAAGCTTTATGAAGATAAGATTACTGTTAACTGGAACCTTGGAGACGCCCCTTGGATGGCGGCTCCGCTTCGCCGGTCCTATTCGACGCGTCACTTTTCACCGGCCGGCGCAAGGGTTCCGCGGCCCATGAAATTCATCCCCGAGGGGTGGAAGAAATCTGGAGGAAAGCAAAATGATGACAAAGCTGAAAATCGAAGGAATGACCTGCAATCACTGCGTAATGGCGGTGACCAAGGCCCTGTCCGGCGTCGCCGGCGTGGACAAGGTTGTCGGCGTTGACCTGGATAGCGGCGAGGCCAGCGTCGAAGGCCAGGCCGAGGCGGCGCAACTCATCGCCGTCATCGGCGAGGAGGGCTATGAGGCCCAGCTCATACAATAACGCCTTAGCCGCACCGCCCATCCCAACCGGTCCTTGAGTTCCGGCGGCCGGCGCCGGCCCGCCCCTGGGCGGGGATCACATCGAAAGGATATTCAATGAACAGTCAGCTGACCTTCAACATTCAGGGCATGACCTGCGCCAGTTGCGTGGGGCGGGTGGAACGGGCCCTGAAGAAGGTGCCGGGCGTCGAGGAGTCAACGGTCAACCTGTCGACCGAAAAGGCGAAGGTTCTTTTCGACCCCCAACAGGTCAGTCCGGCCGACCTTTTATCGGCGGTCGATGCGGCCGGCTATGCGCCGCTCGTCCAGGAGGCCGAAATCGGCGTCGGCGGCATGACTTGCGCCTCCTGCGTCGGCCGGGTCGAGCGGGCGATCAGAAAGCTTCCCGGCGTCGTTGAGGCCAGCGTCAATCTTGCCACCGAAAAGGCCAGCGTTACCTACCTGCCCGGATCGCTGACCCCCGCCGCCATCGCCGGGGCGATCGAAAAGGCGGGGTATGCAGCCAAGCAGGCGGCCGCCGGGGGAGAAGACCTGGAGCGCGCGGCGCGGTTGGCGGAAATCGCCAATCTGCGGCATATGGTTACGTTCGCGGCGGTTTTCACCGTTCCCCTGTTCCTGGTCGCCATGCTCAAGTTTACGCCGGGCGTGGGAGAGGCCATGCTGACCCTGCTTTCCGAGCGCGGTTGGATGTGGGTGGAGTTCGTCCTGGCGACCCCGGTGCAGTTTTACGCCGGGCGCCGTTTCTATCGATCCGGCTGGGCCGAAATCAGACACCTGAATCCAGGCATGAGCAGTCTGGTGATGCTCGGCTCCAGCGCCGCCTATTTCTATTCGGTGTTGGCGCTGGTGGTTCCGACCATCTTCCCCGAGGGTTCGGCGACCACGTATTTCGAGGCCGCTGGAGTGATTATTACCTTGATCCTGCTCGGCCGGTACCTCGAAGCCATCGCCAAGGGCCGCACCTCCGAGGCGATCAAGAAACTGATCCAGCTTCAGGCCAAAACCGCCCGTGTGCTCAAGGACGGCGAGGAAGTGGAGGTTCCCATCGAGGCCGTGGTGCCGGGGGATATGGTGCTGATCCGCCCCGGCGAACGCCTGCCCGTCGACGGGAGGGTGACCGAGGGATCGAGCTACGTCGATGAATCGATGATCACCGGCGAGCCCATTCCAGTGGAAAAGCGGCCGGGCGACGAGGTGGTGGGCGGCACGGTCAACAAAACCGGCGCCTTTACCGCCGAAGCCACCCGTGTTGGAGCGGATACCGTCTTGAGCCAGATCATCAAGATGGTCGAGGAAGCCCAGGGCTCGAAGCCACCCATACAGAAACTCGCCGACAGGATCGCCCTGGTCTTCGTCCCCATCGTCATCGCCGGCGCCCTGATCACCTTCGGTATCTGGCTGTACGTGGGCCCGGCGCCGGCATTGAGCTACGCTTTCGTCGCCTCCGTCTCAGTCCTTCTCATCGCTTGCCCTTGCGCCATGGGTCTGGCGACGCCGACCGCGATCATGGTCGGGACGGGGAAGGGGGCGGAGATGGGCGTCCTGTTCCGCAAGGGCACGGCGCTGGAGGCTCTGGCCCGCATCGATTCGGTGATCCTGGACAAAACCGGTACCCTGACCCTGGGCCGGCCCGAAATGACCGATTTTCTGCACTATGGGTCGGCTGACGCGCCGGATGGCTCGTCGGAAACCCTTCGCCTGGTCGCCGCCGCCGAATCGAAAAGCGAGCACCCCATCGCCGAAGCCATCGTCCAGGCGGCGCGGGATCGCGGGATCGAGATTCCACCGGTCGAGAATTTCCAGGCGGAACCCGGCTTCGGCATCGAGGCTACCGTCGACGGCCATTTGGTGCAGATCGGCGCCGACCGCTACATGACCACGCTGGGGGTCGATCTCGCCGATACCGGGGAACGGGCGAAAGAGCTTGCCGACGAGGCCAAGAGCCCCCTCTACGCCGCTGTGGACGGGAAGCTCGCGGCCATGATCGCGGTCGCCGATCCGCTGAAGGAAGGAAGCCCGCAAGCGGTAGCGGCGCTGCACGGACTGGGGTTCGAGGTGGCCATGCTGACCGGCGACAACCGGCGCACCGCCGACGCCATCGCCCGTCTCGCCGGTGTGGACAGGGTGATGGCCGAAGTCCTGCCCGACCAAAAGGCCCGGGAAGTCAAGCGGCTTCAGGCCGAGGGCAAAAAAGTCGCCTTCGTCGGTGATGGAATCAATGACGCCCCGGCGCTCGCCCAGGCCGATGTCGGTATCGCCATCGGCACCGGAACCGACATCGCCATCGAGGCCGGAGACGTCATCCTGATGTCGGGAGATCTACGGGGCATCGTCAACGCTTCCTCCCTTTCCAAGCGAACGCTGAGAACGATCTGGTATAACTTCTTCTGGGCATACGCCTACAACGTGACCCTGATCCCGGTCGCCGCCGGCGCCTTTTACCCCTTGTTCGGCCTCCTCTTGAACCCCATGCTGGCGGCCGCCGCCATGAGCATTTCCAGCCTTTTCGTGGTTACCAATTCCCTGCGCCTGCGCAGCTTCCGTCCGCCGCTCGAGAGTACGCCCCGGGCCTCATCCGGCAACCCCATTACGCTGGCGGAGAGTCCGGCATGAGAGGCGGGGCCTTTTGGAGAACCTGTAAATTGACAAACGGCGATCCAACGAAAGGAGTAAATCCATGAATATCGGATCCGTTGCCGAGATAACCGGCCTGCCGGCCAAGACCATCCGTTACTACGAGGACATCGGCCTGATCCCCAAGGCGGTGCGGGCGGAAAACGGGTATCGCTACTACGGCGATGCCGACGTGCAGACCCTGCGGTTTATCCAAAGGGCACGGCATCTTGGCTTTTCAGTCAAGGACGTGGGCAATCTGGTGACCTTGTGGAACGACAAGAACCGGGCCAGCGCCGACGTCAAGGCCATGGCCTTGCGCCACATCGAAGAAGTCGAAAAGCGCATCACCGAACTGGAATCGATCCGCAAGACGCTCCTTCATCTGACCGACCAGTGTCATGGGGATGACAGGCCCGACTGCCCGATCATCGAGGACTTTGCCCTGGGCGAAGGTTAACGCCCACCATTGACGGAAGCCGGCGGCGGGATTAAGGCTCTAACAGATCCACCCACCCCGGATATCTGATTTGAAACAACCGCGAAAAGGCCTCCGAACCGGTACCCGGGACGGTTCCAAGAGCCGCCAATCGGCGAGCCGAGAGCGGCCGGATTCCAAAAGGCGAAAAACATCGAAAAGGCGCCGCCGGTCATCCAGGTCTTCCGGCAGGTGGAAGGTGGTCTTGGCCCTGGTGGTGCTGGCGGCCATCGTCGGCGGCTACGGGGCCGGCTATTTGGTCAAGGGCTACCTGGATCAAAAAGCGGCGGAGGTAGCCCAATTGAGCCCGCCCAAGCCCTGGTACCAGACCCAGGGAAAATCGGTGGGGGTGGTGGTGGAAATACCCGCCGGCCCGATCTTTGCCGATACGGACCCGTCGGAAAGCGGGGTGGTATTGCCCTACGAGGAAGCCCTGCCCCGGGAAATCTATGAACCGCCGCCCGACCCCGGCCCGGTGGCGGCGCCCGAACTGCCCGGGCCGGAAGGCAAGCCCGCATGGCGCCGGTATGCCGCCGCCGCGCCGGAAATAAATGGCCGGCCCAGAATCGTTCTGGTCATCGACGACTTGGGCATGGACCGCAAGCGGACCCGGGAAACGGTGGAACTTGATGGCCCCCTGACCCTTTCATACCTGTCCTATGCGCCGGAGATCAAAAAACAGGGCGCGGCGGCGAAGGCGGCCGGCCACGAACTGCTGCTGCATCTTTCCATGCAGCCCAATAATCCGGAAGTGGACCCGGGACCCAACGCCCTTCGCACCGATATGCCGGTGGATGAAATCCGCCGTCGCCTGGCGTGGAGCCTGGACCGTTTCGAATCCTTCATCGGCGTTAATAACCATATGGGCAGCGCCTTCACCGCCGATACGGCGGGCATGCGGCTGGTCATGGCGGAACTGCGCCAGCGGGGGCTGCTGTACCTGGATTCCAGGACCACCAGCGAGACCGTGGGGGGAAAGTTGGCACGTCAGTTCGGCGTCCCCTTTGCCGAACGCAATGTCTTTCTGGATCATGTGAACGAGGTGTCGGAAGTGAAAGCCCGGTTGGTGGAAGTGGAACGGATGGCCGAGCGAAACGGCCTGGCTATCGCCATCGGCCACCCGCGCAAGGCGACCCTTCAGGCATTGAGCCGTTGGCTGCCCAAGCTTTCGGACAAGGGTTTCGTTCTGGTGCCGCTATCATCCGTGGTTTCCGGCGGATAGAGAATAGGAAAACGCCCGCTGTCGAGAGGTTCGGCGGCAGCGGCGCCACCGCGCCGGCGGCCGGCGATGCCGGTTTGGAGTTTCAGGACGCCGCCTGAAACGTCCGCTATTCTTTTTCAATTGGCAACTACGGTTGACAGACGATGCAGAATGTTCCCCGGTTGCCTAAGCGCGTGGATTTGCCGTCAACGGTTTGAACGAAACTTCCGGTCAACGCGGTCAAGGTTTCGGCCACCCGGGTCAGGGCGCGGGCACGATACCAGCTTGAACGCAAGGTTCGCGCTTCCCTGAGCGCTTCGTTCAGGGTGGACAGGGCTTTGGCGGGATTATTCGCCGCCTGCCAGCCGAGGGCGATATCGCTCAGGGCCCAGGATCGCTCCAACCCATTTTTTATCGAACGGGCGGTTTCGGTCGATTTCGCCTTCGCCCGCCGCGCGGTATCCGGGTTGCCTATTCTGATCTGGGATTCAGATATGTTCCACATGGCGCGGACGCGAAGCAGGCCGTCGTCCACCCGCGCCGCCAGCTTGATCGCTTTGGGCCATTGGTTGAGCTCGGATGCGGCTTCGGCAACCACCGATTGGGCATAATCGAAGCTGTATCCCGGCCTGACCCCTTCCATTTCCTTCAAAGCATTGTCCAGGGTTCTGCCGCCGCCATCCACATCGCCGGCCCGGGTCTGGGCAACGGCAATATTCGCCAGGGTGGTCGCCCTGAGATGGGCCTCCTGGATTGCTTCGACCGTGGCCAGCGCCTTTATTACGCTGCCGTCCAGGGCCTGAAAACCGGCGACCAGGCTCAAAGCCTGGGAGCTGTATTGAGGCAACTGGATGGCCGCCGTTGTTTCCAGGGCGTCAGGGATCAGTCCCAGGCGGGCCTGTGCCGACGCCACATGGCTGAGGATGCGGTCCCGGTCCATGGAAAACCGGCTTTTCTTGGCCAGGGTAAGCGCCGCCGCGATGTTGCGCTTGGCGTCGTCCCCGTAGCCACCATTGGCCTGCATGGCTGCGGCCCGGATCATCAGGGGCACCTGGTATCGGGTATCGGAAATATTGCGGGTGGCGCTGAGCGCCCGGACAAGAGTATCCCGAACCGCCGCGCCATCATCGGCGGCGGATTGGTTTTTGGCGATGGACAGATAGGCTTCCGCCCGCAAACGGTAATCGGGTATGGCGGCGGTGGTATCCAATGCCAAGTCGAGTCGCCCGCCCAGGGCCTGGGCTTTGGCGATGCGCGCCATGGCGTTCATGACCATGCGGGCGTCGGAAATTCGCACGGCGATGCCCAGCGCCGCCAGTACATTTCCTTCGAGGGCCCTGGCGCCGGCCAGCCGAAGCAGGGCCCAGTCCCGCAACTCGGTTTTCTTAACGGCTCTTGTCGCCAACAGGGCTTCCTGGATCAGGCAGGTGGAGGTAATGGGATCGGGGCAGACGGAAAGCGCGGAAGGGCTCTTGCCGATTGCGTCGCCGGCCCGGGAATTCTCCAGCAGTTCCCGAATTCGCGGGTCGGTGTTCAATGCTTTTCGCGCCGCTTCGATTTGACGGTCTTTTATGTCTTCCAACCGCCGCCGCAGGCGCTTGGCTTGCTGGGCGGCCGAGTTAAGGTGATCGAGAAGGGAACGGGTCGCCCGGCCATCCACGGGCTGGCGGGTCTGTTTCTGATAGGCGCGAATGGCGGCCGCCGTTTCCGGGCCGTTGACACCGTCCGCGGGGCCGGTGTACAGGCCTATTTCTCCAAGCCGGCGTTGGATTCGGCCGATCAGCACCCCGCCTTGGATGACGGGCGGGGTGTTTGCGTCCTTACTGTCAAGGGCCGCCAATTCCACTGGCCCGGCCACGGCCGATGGCGCATTGGCCAAGGCAGCCGGCAAGATCAGAATCCCAGCAAAGGGAATCACCCTGGCGGCGGCGGTGATCTTTGAGCAGGAAATCCGCATCAATATGAAAACAATGGTAAAAGTCCGCATCCAAAGGAAGATAAATGCCGAATGGCGTTCAAGCACAATTCGAATTGACTAAGTTCCCGACCAATAGTAATTCAAGGTTTCTCAATAATTCAAAGGGTTTATACTGGAAAACTTACTCCAAGGTTTACATATTAAGCTATTGATCGGCATTTTATTTTATTTTCCCTCATACCCCAAATGGGGGATGACCTCCCCGCAACGATATGGTCTGTTTGGCATATTAGCGTTGTGATTTTTGTCTGACGATCTCCGCATGGCGTTTCCAGGACGGATAGCAACGTGGTGGTCGAGCCTTCCTTGCCGGTTCCAGGATGACGGCTTTGATATCGGTTCAGGCGGGGGGAGGGAACATACTATTTTCTCGGGTGTAGGGGCGCGCTGATGAGTCTTGGAAACACCAACCAACCCGTGGCGGGCACTTGGGTTCAAGATGCCGAAAGCGGTTCATCCGGTGGTAATGTTACGGTCTTGACAACCGGCCCGGAAGGCGCGCTGACCGTTCCCGGTGGCAACATGCTGCTGGAAGCCGATTTTTCCCAACAGGGCGGCGACCTGCTGCTGACCGGCGCCGACGGCGCCCAGGTGCTGATTACCGGCTATTTCGATCAGGTTGAACCGCCGGCGTTGATGACCGGCGACGGTCTGACCCTGGCCGGCGATCTGGTGACCAGCCTGGCCGGCGGTCAGGCGCCCGCCCAATACGCCCAGGCAGGACCGGCGGCCGGTGGCGATGCGGTTCCCATCGGCCAGGTGACCACGGTGGAGGGCCTGGCCACGGCCACCCATGTGGACGGGACGGTCGTCGAATTGGGCATTGATTCGCCCATTTATCAGGGCGACGTGGTGGTGACCGGCCCGGACGCCGCACTGGGCATCGTTTTCGCCGACGGCTCCAGTTTCGGCCTGGGGGCATCGGGCCGTATGGTGCTGGACCGCATGGTTTATGACCCGGACGGGGGCAGCGGCGAGATGGCTTTTTCCCTGGTCCAGGGGGTATTCGCCTTCGTCAGCGGACAAATCCCGAAAGACAATCCCGACGCCATGACGCTGCGCACGCCGGCCCTCAACCTGAGTATCCGCGGCACCGAAGGGGCCGTCTTGGCCGCCGCCATCGGCAACGATAACGCCGTGACCCTGACCGAGGGTGGCCCCATCCTGGTGTGTACCGATGTGGAGTGCGAGGAACTTATCGTTCCCGGCCATACCCTTTTGGCCTCCAGCCCCCAAGACCCCCTGCCCACACCACAGGCGCTGCTGCCGGAAGCATTTTTGTCCCTTTACGGGGTATCCCTTGACAGCATATTCAGCAGCATCAGCCGCGATGGCTTCCCCGATCCTGCGGCGGGCCTGGGCCGGGGCAACGGCGGCCATGGGTTCGGGTTCAATAGTCCGTTCGAAGGCGGTGGGCCTTTTGGGGGCGGTGGAACTGGCCCCCTGGGAGGCACCAGCCTCGAGGTCACCAGCCTGTTGGGACAGACGTCCATTGGCGCCGGGCTGATTGGGCTACCTGACAATCCGGGCGATCCCGAGGTTCTGCCTGGGGCCAGCCCTCCACCTGCGCCGGTGGAAGAAATCGATGAATGCGTCAAGCTTTATAACGACGCCTGGGCCGAATACCTCGGCTGGTGGCAGGCGCCAAGCGCGGACGCCGCGAACGTCGAGTTCCCGGCTGTCGCCGGCAGCAGTTACGGTGACCATACGGGTGACGACTTTCCCTCGGGTCCCATAATGGTCGGTGACGAATTTACAAGTGGCTCCGATTTCCACCTTGATCCTATTACTGAGTGGGATAACGACCTGCTGGACGCGGCGACCCTTTCCCTGGCGGACGGTGTAGGCGTCACCCTGGTCGGTGATGCTTTCATGGAGGTGACCTCCACGCCTGATATCGATGTGGATGTATCCGTTTCCATTACCGACAGCAAAGGCGGCGATCGGGATTTCGCCAACGACATCCTTCGCAGCAGCGTGGCCGATGATGTCTTGGTCGGCGATATCTTCGTCTATGATTGGGGCGAGGAATCCGGGACTTTTTCCGTTTCCGTCAACCAAGATATAGACCTCACCGGCACGGGCGGCCACACCTACAACGCCTTCAACGACCTGCTTCAGGGCAACGACGGCGATGACCTGCTGGTCGGCGATGTATTCTTTCACTTCAACCAGACCTACGACAGCGGTTCCACTCACGACCTTGATTTCGATATCAACAACAACCTGTATGCCGGTGGCTACGGCAACGACATAAGCAGCGACAACAACTATTTCTCGGCCAACAATGACGTTTTGGAAGGCGGCGGTGGCGACGATACGGTGATCGGCGATTTCAACATCGTTCATATCAATGATGGCGGCCGCACCGAAATCGATATGGATATCGATGTCAACAACACTGTCTATTTCGGCAGCGATAACGAATTTTATGCCTACAATGACCATCTGCAAGGTGGCGATGGCAATGACCTTCTGGTTGGCGATATCCGGTTCGTTCACAACGATTCATATAACGACCTTGACATCTATCTGAATAACACCATCGGCGGCCCATCAGTCCGAGCTAAGGGTTCCTTCGACGCCTTGGCGTATTCCAATCCCTACAACGGCGGCGATAACAACAGCTATGAGGCCCACAACGACGTCATGGACGGCGGCTTTGGCAATGACACCATGGTTGGCGATGTTCTCCTTGATGCGGAAGCCGAAAACCCGGGCGGCGGCGTTGACCTCGGTTTCAACCTCACTCACACGGTTTATGAAGGCGACAACAACACTTTCGACGCCCACAATGACGTAATGTGGGGCGGCGAATCGGCAGTGGTGTCGAACGGCGGTAATGGTGAAGGCGGCGGTGCCGCTTCCGGCGACACCAACGAGTTCTTCGCCTATGACGGAAGCGACGCGGCGGCGTTCTTCGGCCCGCCTCTGCTGGGCGGTAACGGCGGCATAGCCATCACCAGTATGACATTTAGTGGCGCCAACGGAGCCGCCTCCGCCTACTCCGGCGTCGACCTTGGCTCCGGGGCCGGTGTCGATTTTCGCCTTGGAGAAGGTATTTTACTGACCAGCGGCGACGGCACGCCGCCCCTTACTAATACGCAGTCCGGGTATAGTACGAATTTGGGGCAGCCCGGGGATGCGGACCTCAATACGCTTTCGGGCAGCAACACGAATGATGCGGTATTCATCGAGTTTGAATTTATCGTACCGACCGGGACCAGCGCCGTGTCCCTGGATTTCATGTTCGGCTCGGATGAATTTCCCGAGTATATCAATGCGTTCCCGGATATTGCCGGGGTCTTCGTCGATGGCGTCAACTACGCCTTTTTCAACGGCGATCCCAACCAGCTTCTCAACATCAACACTTCGTCAGTGGGCAACTTCTATCAGAACGGACCCAGCGGTAACCCCGGCCAAGCGGGCATTGCCGGCAACCTGGATATAGAATACGACGGCCTATCGGCGCCGCTGCGTCTGACGGCGCTTCTTGGTGCAGGTACGGATAACGGCGACGGTACCGAAACCCATACCATGAAGATCGCCGTCGCCGATACGGGCGACAGTTCCTTGGACAGCGCGCTGTTCATCTCCAACTTGCAGGTTGGCAGCGGTTCCGGCGGTATTGGTGTGATTACGGATACTGTCAATGATTTCATGGTCGGTGACGTGCTGGTCCAGGATGATGTCAATGGCACCGATATCGTGTTCAATATCGAACACGCCGTTTTTGACGGCGAAGACAATACGATGGTTGCCTTCGACGACTATATCATTGGCGGATCCGGCAACGACGTGCTGGTCGGCGACGAAGCTGTTGTCGGTGGTTACGGCGTCGATGTGGAGATCAATGTGGACCGTGCGGACGCGGGCGAAAACCAGACGTCCTTGTTCAGCGATCACCTGTGTGGTGGCGATGGCAACGATGATCTATACGGTGACTTCTACGAAGATGAAGAAGCCGGCGGCTACTTTAATTTCGACTTCGGCGATGGCTCAAGCTCTTACCAAAGCTATGAATGGTTCTACAACAACGTGATGAACGATCCCGACCTGACCATTTTCGCCGATAACCTTTCTGGACAGGACGGCAACGATTTCCTGGCTGGTCAGTTCGGTGATGATACGCTGACGGGCGGCACCGGCGATGATGTCTTCGACTATTCAGGTGTGGAAGGTGATGGCGATGATGCCTTCATCACTGAAGGCCACGACACCATTCTTGATTTCGGCGACGGCAGCGACGTGGTGGACCTGGACGCCCTGTTCGACAACCTGGGCGTAGCCAATGTCGACCGGGCGGATTCAATTTCACTCGATACCAGCACCTCGCCGGGCAACACGATCTTGACCCTTGAGAGTGCGGGAGGGATCCACGGCGAATTCTCCATCACCTTCTCGGGCGTAACCCTCACCGACGGGGACGCGGACGATCTGGCGGCTCAGGGAATTATTGTCAGCGATACCATTTAGGCGCCGGCGGTCCTTGCCTGACCTCACGCGCCCGGTCCCTTTTATATAGCGCCGGCGGGGTGGACGGACCGGCGGACGCGGAGCCTTGCTTGTAGCCACCGCCTGCCCGGCGAGAGTATCATCCGAACCTGGAATAGATGATTGATAGCAGGGCGGAAGATGAATCTCGGGCAACGAAAGCGGGGCTTGAAACGCACCCTTGTGGTCGCCTTCGCCGTGACCGGGTTCTTTATCGCCTTCCAGTCCTGGGACCCGGTTCCCCTGCAAATCCTGCGCATGAAGCAGCTTGATATCTTCCAGCAGATCAAGCCCAGGGCGAAAGCCGACACTCCCGTAACCATCGTCGATATCGATGACCGCAGCCTGGAGGAATTCGGCCAATGGCCCTGGCCCAGGACCCAGCTGGCCCAACTGGTGCGAAACCTTATGCGAAGCGGTGCGCTGGTGATCGGCCTGGATATGGTCTTCGCCGAAGCAGACCGGCTATCACCGCCGGAAATGGCCAAGGACCTTGTAGGCGCTGAAACGGAAGTCATCGAGGGCCTGAAAAAACTTCCCGACAGTGACGTTATCTTCGCCCGGGCGATGAGGAATGGCCGTGTTGTTCTGGGTCAGTCCCTGAGCCATGAAGACCGGCCAGGGAGCATATCCAGGGATGCGCGCAAGACTTCAGTGGGCTTTTCGGGAACAGGAGGCACCGCCAAGCGCTTCGTCCACGCCTACGCCGGGATTGTCCGCAATCGGCCGATCCTGGAAGATGCGGCCAAGGGTATCGGAACGACAAACGTGCTGCCCGAATTCGACCGGGTGGTGCGGCGCATTCCCTTGATTCTCCGTGCCGGCAAGGAACTGTATCCATCCCTGGGCCTTGAGGTCCTGCGGGTCGCCACCGGACAGACGACAATTCTCGCGAAAACCAATAAATACGGGTTGCAGGCGGTTGTGGTCGCGGGGCTGGAAATCCCTACCGACGAAAAAGGCCAGTCGTGGATCCGATACGCCAAACCGGATCCCGACAGCTATATTTCCGCCGCTGATGTTATGGCGGGCACGGTGCAGCCGGGCCGGCTCCAAGGTCAGCTTGTTCTGGTCGGAACCTCGGCGGCGGGTCTGCAGGATACGGCGGAAATCCCGGTCAGCCCCCTCGTTCCCGGGGTGGAAATCCATGCCCAGTGGTTGGAAATGGTGCTGACCAAATCGTTTTTGGTGCGGCCCAACTATATCCTGGGGGTCGAATACCTGGTCACCATCCTGTTCTGCCTGGCGCTGGCGCTAACTATCCCGCTTGCCGGCGCGATCACCGGGTTGTTTATCGGCGCCAGCGGCGTCGCCGGTGTAACCGGCATCTCCTGGTATTTGTTCGCCAACAAGGGGGTGCTGCTGGGCGTGACCTACCCGGTGCTGGCCGGCTTCCTGCTTTACACGACGCTGGTGCTGATGAACTACCTGCGGGAGGAAACCCAGCGCCGCGAAATGCGGTTTGCCTTCAACCACTACCTGTCTCCCGACCTGGTGGGGCAGATCACCGCCGATCCCAGCAAGCTGAAACTGGGCGGCGAAGTCCGGGTATTGACCTTCCTGTTCACCGACCTGGCCGGGTTCACCAGCCTGGTGGAAAAATCCGACCCCGATGTGGTGGTGAAACTGCTAAACGATTACCTGGAGCCGACCTGCGATATCGTCATGAGGCATGGCGGCACCATCGACAAGATTGTCGGCGACGCCATCCACGCCATGTTCGGCGCCCCCAACAACCAGCCCGACCACGCCGATCGGGCCATCGCCTGCGCCCTGGAACTGGATACTTTCTGCCGCCGCTTCGAAAAGGAAAAGGCGGAGGAGGGGATCACCTTTGGCATTACCCGCATCGGCGTCAACACGGGCAATGTGGTGGTCGGCAACTTCGGCGGCAAGAGCCGGTTCGACTATACCGCCCATGGCGACGCCATCAACACCGCCGCCCGGCTGGAAAGCATCAACAAGCAACTAGGAACCCGGTTGTGCATCAGCGGGTATACCATCGACGCCGCCGGCGGATTTACCGGACGGCCGGTCGGCGAGCTGGTCCTCAAGGGAAAGGAAGAGGGGATTCCCGTTTTCCAACCGCTGACGGAAGAAGAAGACCGTTCGCCAGGCGTCGCCGCCTACCGTGAGGCCTTCGCCCTGATGGAAAGGGGGGATGCGGGCGCTCTCGCCGCATTCGAAGGGGTAGTGGCGAAATTTCCGGACGATCCACTGGCCGCCTTTCACCTGGCAAGGCTGCGGGCGGGAGATACGGGAACCCGTGTCGTTTTCACTTCCAAGTAGAGTACGGCCTATCCGCTCAGTTATTGCCTGAATCGAAGATCACCGCTTCTTCCGCCGCCCGGATCAAGGCGCGAGCCTTGTTGCGGCTTTCCTGAAACTCGGATTCCGGATCGCTGTCGGCGACGATGCCGCCACCGGCCTGCACGTACATGACCTGGTCCTTGACCACCGCCGTGCGCAGGGCGATGCAGGTATCCATCTCCCCGTTGGCGCCAAAATAGCCGATGCACCCGGCGTAGATCCCGCGCCGCTGGTTTTCCAGCTCGTCGATGATTTCCATGGCCCGGACCTTGGGCGCCCCGGATACGGTGCCCGCCGGAAAGCCGCCAAAAAGGGCGTCCATGGCATCGTATTTGGGGTCCAGTTCTCCGACTACGTTGGAAACGATATGCATGACGTGGGAATAGTTTTCGATGGCCATCTGTTCGGTCACCCGAACCGTATTGATCTTTCCCACCCGCCCCAGGTCATTGCGCCCCAGGTCCAGCAGCATCAGGTGTTCGGCCAGTTCCTTCGGGTCGTTGAGCAGGTCTTCGGCCAAGGCCCTGTCTTCTTCCGCCGTCGCGCCCCGGGGCCGGGTGCCGGCGATAGGGCGAATGGTCACCTGGTTGTCGCGGACACGCACCAGAATTTCCGGGCTGGAGCCGACCACGGCGAAATCTCCGAAATCGAGAAAGAACAGGAATGGAGACGGGTTCAGGCGCCGAAGCGCCCGATAGAGGAAAAAGGGCGGCAGCCTGAAGGGGACGGAAAACTGCTGCGACAGCACCACCTGGAAGATATCACCGGCCAGGATGTATTCCTTGGCCTTCTCCACCATGGCGTGGAAGGTTTCACGGGACATGTTGGAGGCGGGCTCCAATGCCTCGGGCTGCCGGCCCGCGATCCCCCGGTGGCGGGTCAGGGGACGTTCAAAATCACGCACGGCCTCGGCCAGGATTTCCCGGGCGCGGGCGTAGGCGGCCTCGGCGCCGCTTGCGTCTTTTCCACCCTCCCGGGTGCCGGATTGGGGGCGGACCGGGGTGATGACAATGACCGAATCCTCGATCGTGTCGAAGACCGCCATCACCGTCGGCCGGATAAAGACGCCGTCCGGCGTTCCCATCACATCGGGGTTTTCGTCCGGCAGTTTTTACACCAGCCGCACCATGTCGTAGGAGATGTAGCCGACAAGTCCCGCCGCCATGGGCGGCAGGCCATCGGGAAGGTCGATGCGCGATTCCTCGACGATGGCGCGAAGGGATTCGATGGAACCCTCGGCGCAGGGCTCGAAGGTATCCAGAAATTGATTAGCGCGGCGGTTGATCTCGGCCTTGTTTCCGTTACACCGCCAGATAAGGTCCGGGTTCATGCCGATTATGGAATAGCGGCCCCGGACAGCGCCCCCTTCGACGGATTCAAGCAAAAAACTGTAGGGCCGCCCATGCGCCAGTTTGAGCATCGCCGATACCGGGGTTTCCAGGTCGGCCACCAGCTTTGTCCAGACCACCTGCGGCCGGCCCCGATCGAAAGCCTCCTTGAAGGTGGAGAGATCGGGAAGGGTTTTCATCCGCTCCCCTTCAGAAAAGCTGTTGGACGGCCTGGGTATTGATGGTGGTCGGATAACGCTGTCTCAGGGCGGCGCCCAACTGAGCCATCAGGTCTCCGCGGATGGCCGTCTGGATGTCGGCTTTGACCGTGTCATAACCTTGCTTGTCGGCGGCGGGATTGACGGAAATTACTTCCTTCAGGCGGGCCACGGTGTAGCCTTGGCCGCTTCGCCCCATGACCGCCTGTCCCCGGTTGACCTTGAACAGGCTGGAGACCAGGGCGCCCGACAATTTTTCGGGGATTACCTGGGGGGAGCGGGTAAAGGGCTCCGTGACGGTGACTTCACGGTTCATGGCCGCGGCGGCGGTGAAGATATCTTCTCCGCCCTTGATCCGTTCGAGAAGATCGCTGGCGGCTTTTTCCGCCGCTTTTGTCCGTTGTTGCGCTTTCCACGCCGAAATAACTTCGGTCCGCACTGTCTGCAAAGGTTTAAGGGTCGGGGCGGTCACCCTATCGACGCGAAGAATGAAATAGCCAAAATTGCCCATTTCCGTTAGCCGGCTTTCGGAACCTTCCGGAGTCTGAAAGGCCAGATTGAGAAATTCAGGGCCCGCCGGCAGGTCCTTGACCGGGGAGCCTGCCGTATCCCGGCCCGAGGCATCCGTGGAGGCGATGGTCTGGATGGCGAGGTTAAGGCTGCCCGCCGCCTCTTCAAGTGTCGCACCGCCCCCTAATTCGTCCTCCAGCCTGTTGGCTAGGCTATTGAGGCCATCAACGGCAATCTCCAAGGCGATAACCTTGGTCAATTCATCGCGCACTTCATCCAGGGTTCGGGTACGGCTCGGCTCGATCTCGGTGACGCGCAGGATGTGCCAGCCAAGGGGGGATTGTATGGGCGAAGTGATACCACCCTTTTCCAGGGAAAAAGCCTGCGCCGCCAATTCGGGCAGCAGTTGATTCTTGGTAAACATGCCAAGGTCCAGGGCGTCGCTTTCCGTATTGGCCACCTCCTTTGCCGTGGCGGCAAAATCGGCGCCACCCTCGATCATCCCGTAGGCCCGGTTGGCATCTTCCTCTTCGGACAGCAAAATTTGCTCCAACCGGCGCTGTTCCGGTTGAGCGTACTCTTCACTTCGGTCGTCATAGGCTTCCTGAATCTTATCTTCGGGAACGGCAATTTCCTTGGCCAGGTCTTCCGCCAGAAGGGTAACGTAGGTCAACTTGCGGTATTCGGGAGCAGTGAAGCGTTGGGCGTTTTCCTCGTGGAACCTGGCCAGGACGCTGTCTTCCGGAATCGCCGGTTCGGGGACGGAGGCATCGGTGATGTAAAGGATTTCGGCGACACGCTTTTCCTGCCGGTGCCGGTAAATGGATTTCGCCAGGGCATCCGGCGCCGTAACGCCGGCACCGATGGATCCCAGGTATTGGTTGCGGGAAACGTCCCCACGGAGCATGGAAACAAAACCGGCTTCGGTCAATCCGTTGTTTCGCAGCGCGGTTTCGAACGCGAACCGGTTGAAGTTACCGGCGCTGTCCCTGAATTCCTTCATCGACTGGATCCGGTTGCGCACCAGCCCATCGCTGATGGTGACGCCCAGGGCCCGGCTGCCCAGATCATAGAGCGTTCTATCGACGATGCGCCGGACCACCCGGTCCACCATGCCGAGCGAACGGGCCTGCTCCATGTCCAGTTGCCCACCGAAAATAGCGCGAAGCCGCTCCAGTTCCTGGCGCATTTCCGTATTGACCTGTTGAGGCGGTATCTTGACATCTCCTATGGTCGCCACGGTCGTGTCGGCGCCCCGGCCCCTGAAAATGTCGCCAATGCCCCAGACGGCAAAACTGAGAATAAGCAGGCCGAGGAAGGCCTTGACCACGATCGAGGCGGTACGCTTGCGAATGGCTTCCAGCATGAGAATTCCGGTTCCGGCCGAGAGGGTTGAAGGGCGCGCCTGCCATGCGCCCCGGGAAAGCGCGGCATCATAAGATTGCCTTGGAATCCCCGCAACCCTCGTTTCGCGGCTGGCCCACTGTTCCCACCCATAGGAGTGTAGCCATGCTCCGGGGCCCGTGCTAGAGCATCATCCGGCTATTTCAATGGATTATGGTAAAATGACAGTATCGAGAATCCCCCTGATCGCCGGAAACTGGAAGATGAACGGCCTGGGCGCCGAGGGCCTGGGCCTGGCATCCGATCTGGCCCAACGCATGATGGGGGCGGGGGGGCCGGGTTTTCAGATGCTGGTTTGCCCGCCCTTTACCCTGATTGGCCAGGTGGCCAAAGCCATCACGGGCTCGGGCCTGGAACTGGGCGGCCAGGACTGCCATACGGCGGAAAAAGGAGCTCACACGGGCGATATCAGCGCCGCCATGCTGGCCGACGCGGGGTGTGGCTTCGTCATCGTCGGACATTCGGAACGGCGCGCCAACCATGGGGAAACCGACGCACTGGTGCGGGCCAAGGCGGAAGCCGCCCACGGCGCGGGGCTGACGGCCGTGATCTGCATCGGCGAGACCGAGGCTGAACGGGATGCGGGAAAAACATTAGAGGTTATCAAGGCCCAGGTGCAGGGCTCCCTGCCCGAGGTCGCCACCGCCGCCAATACGGTCATTGCCTACGAGCCCGTCTGGGCCATCGGCACCGGGCGTACCCCGGCCTCGGGCGAGGTCCAGGAAGTGCACGCCTTCATCCGTGGCCAGGTGGCGGACCGGTCGGGCGCCCAGGGGGGAGCCAAGGTGGGAGAAAAGGTGGGAGAAAAGGTGGGAGAAAAGG
>JAJRSS010000098.1 GCA_024278615.1 Alphaproteobacteria bacterium | reverse complement strand
GCGCCGAGGAGGACGCAGGGGAAAACGAAGAAGAACAAACCGCCGAAGATGATTCCGAAGGCGACAAACCCGCCGAACCAAAAAAAGTGACCGACGCCGATGTTGGCGGCTTGACGGAAGAAGACAGCGCCTGGTTGGACGAATTGGATAACATGGAATCGTCGCTGATGCCCGGCGGCGATGAGGAAGTCGCCGCGGAAACCGGCACCGACACCGGTATTTTTTCGGAAACGGGAGACGCCACCGGTATTTTCAGCGTTGCCGGCCTGAACCCCACCGGACCCGGCAACCAGGTGTTGCGGGCCATGCGCGACAACTTTACCGCCGGCGCCTATGCCGATGTTTCTCGCCCCGACACCCATGCGGCCGCTTCGCCGGTGGAAGTGGCGCGGTCCCGCATGCCCGGGACCATCACCCTTTCCATCCCGTCGCGGTCATCGGCTTCCTTCTCGGACTGAGGGTTCCGCAGGCAAGGGATTCAATCCCGAATGTTGCGATTACCGATAGGATCAGGCGAAAAAAAAGCATCATACAATCCACCGCCCCCCTACCCTACCCCTTCGCCGGCCAGTTCAGGAAGGCCAGCGTCAACCTGCTGGTCAGCGGCAGGGAGGGTCGCGGTTAGGGCTTTTTACCTATATCGCCCTCCGACCGCGAACAATCGCCATCAATTTCCACCATTCGGGAGGGACGTGACCTTCATCACATACCCGCAAGCGGGTATACTCAAAGATGGTTTCGATACTTGGAATTCTCTGGATATGGGAGGAAGACCATGAAATCGACAGCCACCAATTCAGCCGCTTTTGTCCTCGGATTGCTTTTCGGCATGGCCCTCGTCATATCGGTGGCCCTTGCCGAGGGCGACCCGTTGCCGCCCGACAGTGTCATTCCGGAATTGCAGGAAAGCCAGGACGGGATCGGAGACACCCAAACGCGAGTCCAAGTGTACGCGGAAATGGCCGAGTCGGATGCCCAGCTCAGGGAAGAACTGGAAGCCATGGCCAAGGAAGGCAACGCCGAGGCCAGGGCCGTCCTGGATCTCATGGCGCAGACCAAGGCGGCCAAGAGCGCGGTGAAAAAAGTCAAAGGGGATCCGAAAAAGAAAGCGAAATATTTGGAGTATGGAAGCGATGCGATCCGGGACGCCATCCTGTATGGCGGGTACTGGGACAATCCGTTTTTCCAGGGCCTGGTAAATGCGGAACGGGCCAGGAGGGAAAAAGCCATGAAAGAAGCAGCGGCGAGGCAAAGGCGGCCGAAGATGAAAATTCCGTCGGCATGAATGACATGAACGGCCTTTTGGACGGGGATTTGGATGCTTTCGCCGTCGGCGCCGATACCGATCCCATTACCGACCCCGGCATCATGGCCAACAGCGGCCAGCCGCCGGAAGAGGGAGAGGAGCCTACCGAGTTGGGGATAATCGGTGGCATGTTGTATTTCATGGGGGTCCCGCCGGAAGCCGCCGTGGACGCCGGCAGTTACTACGAATCCGGGCGGGGCGCCGAGCCCACCTTCGACCGGTACGAAGGGTATTCACCTCAAGAGCCGAATCAGCAGCCGTCCAGCGGCATTACCCTCACGGTCGAACCGAGCAGCTATTGAACGGATCGCGGCCGGGCTTCGGTCCGCTGTTTTACGGCGTCCTCCCGGCCGCCATGAGGCCGGTTCAGGACTCGCGGGAGCGCTAGTTCACCGCCGCCGGCGGCCCATATGCCGCTAAAAGACGATCGTCCGGGCTGTCCTTCCCGGCAATCGTGACGATGGGGGTGAGATCGGGAATGACGCTTTCAATATCCGGATCTCCGCCGGAGTCGAGGTCGAGGTATGTGGGTGGATCAATCGGCGTCCATCCATCATCGCCTTTTGCCGGGAGATCCGCATCCCTAGCCCCTGACCACCCGAGGGCTTCCGGAGGAACCCCCATTAAAAACATCAAGGTACTCATCGGACCCAACTTGACCACTCCCGCGCCTTCTTTCGGCGTCGTGACGGAGCCATCGGGAACCGGCGGTACGATATGGCCGGCGTCGGAAGCCTCGGAAGGATGGGGTCCCGCCGGCATCGGCGGCTCGGTCGCCACCGGCGAAACGGATGTGGTTATCCACGGCTGATTGACGGCATATAACAATGGGCCGAAGTTCCAGTAAAACAAAGTCAAAGCCAGATGCTGGACGGGATCAAGGGAGGTAATCCCGCGGGCGACGAAGACAGAGTAGCAATTTATGCCGGACGCCGCGTCCGGAAAGCCGGGGCAGGCCTGGGCCGGGCGGGGGGCGGTCAGGGATACCGCCACGACCACGGCCGAAACCATGGGAAGGGCCATAACCAGCCTGGTAAAAAAGGTGCGTTTCATGATCGTCGTCCTCCTGGCGTATAGGCTGGTCTAAAAACGGTATTCCAGCCCGGCGCTGACGGTATTCTGGTTGTATTCGTACAAGCCGATATCCGATTGATTATTGATAACCTGGACTTGGGCAAAGCCATCCAGCGACGGCGTGATCGGCCGTTTGAGGCGCAATCGGCCGACCGAAGTGATGTCGCTGCGTTCGAAGGCGAACAGATTGACGCCGTTGAAGGCGAAGCTGTTGCGTTCGGTAAAGGCCGTCCGGGTCATGCCGCCATAGGCGTCGAGGGTCAACTGGTAGGGCAGGGTAAAGGTGCCGGAGGCGAAAAGCGCGAAAGCCCGGAAGTCGAAATCGTCGCCATCGGCATCGTTCCAGGTGTGCGAAGCCCCCACCCGCAATTGCAGGTCGAAGGGAACCTCTTTGGACAGGTCCAAGATCGCCGTAATCCCCAGGGTGTTGGTATTGCTGTCACGGTCGCGCACCGCCGCCGGGGGCGAGGTTTCATAGTCGGAATTGGCATAGGTGTAAGCGGCTTCCAACACCGTAATGCCGTTATACCTGTAGGTCAGTGACGGGCGGAAGCTGATCCGGTCGAGGAAGTTGTCGCTGTCGACGAACGTCTTGTCATAGCTCAACCGCGTGGACATCCCCAGGCCGGGTTTGATGACGCGGGCATAGTTGGCGAAGAACAAGTGATTGTTATAGTCGGCCTCGTCGTCCTCGAAGGAAGAGACACCGCTGAGGCCGTAACCGGCGGTAAGCATGGCCTTGGGTGAAACCCGCCAATTATAGCTGCCGCCGGCCGTATAGGTGGTCTGGACCGATTCCTTCTCGGATATTTCCGATGGAGTCATCAGGCTGTTTTCCGGCAGCAGGAAAACATTGTCATTGTAGCCGAAGGAAACGGAGGCGCCCAATTGCCATGGCCTTGCCGGGGCGGCGGCGGCACGGGCTTTCAAGATTTTATCCCGTTTCTTCTTTATCGTTAGGGCCAGTTTCGAATTTGGCGCTTCGTTGAGCAGCCTCTGGGCATAGGCTTTGGCGGCTTCTTCGTTTCCCCGCGCCCTCTCCAAAAAGGCCAGATAATAAAGCGATGTCGGTTTGACCGCCGCATCCCGGGCCATGGCTTCCTTGAGCAGCTTCTCGGCCTTGACGTGCTCGCCCTTGGCCAAATAGGCGCGGCCCAGGTACTCGGCCGCCTTGGCGTTGCCGGGCTTGGCCTTTTCATAATTCTCCAGGGCCTGGATGGCCATGTCCCATTGGCCGGTCCGAACCGCCGCCCAGCCCTTTTCGAAAAACAGGTGGGCGGTCTTGAACCCCCGCGATTCCGCCTTGGCGATCGTCGCCAGCGCTTCCTTGTGGCGGCCCAGGCGGTTGAGCGCCATGCCGCGCATGAACATGGCGCCGCGGTGATCGGGGTTGGTCTTCGCCACGGCGTCGAACTTGTCCAGCGCCCCTTGGTTGTCCTTGGCCTTGAGTAATTGAAGGCCTTCGCGGATCATATCGGCGGCGGATTGAGCCGAAGCCGGGCCGGAAATCAGACCAGGAACCAGGGCCAATGAAAAAATGAACAGGGCGGCGGTCACGGCCCGCCGCCAAAATGGGTTAGACAAGCGCATTGCGATGATACTCCCCAGCCGAACCTTTACGTTCAGCCCATAACCGACCTCAGAACAGGGAAAGGATGCGAACCACTCATCCTGCACCCGCAGCGGATTCGCCCAAAGATAGCCGTAAGCACTGGGAAAAACAACAAAATTGAGGATAGGAGCCGCCTGGGAGGGCCGGCGGCCGAGGCCCGTGGCGGGGTGTGGTACGATGGCGCTGGACCGGCAAGGGCAGGAGCCGATGGCGGGATTGGGGCGGTATTACTGGTGGCTCGGCATGGCCCTGGGCCTGATGACGGGGCTGGCGGCCATGGCCGCCTACCGCCTGATCCCACCGCCGGTACCCATGGAACCCTGGCGCAACGCCACCCTGATCCTCAACGGCCCGGTATTCGGCGCCTTGTTGGCGTGGTGCCTGCGCGCCGCCGGCGTGGCGGATGGACGCAGGGCCGGGCTGTTCGCCCTGGCCATCGGCGCGGCCAGTATCCTGGCGTTGGCGTCGTTCTTTCCCCTGATGTGGATGGGAAGAGTGCTGGAGCGGGCGACGGACATCCGCTGGTGGCACGAAGAATTGTGGACACCCACATTCGTCGCGGCGGTCATGGGATTGATCTTCGGCCTGCTGGCCTGGGCCGCCGCCGCCGCCGTCTTCGATTGCGTCCGCCGGGTCCGGGTGGCCGTACCGGCGGTATTATCCTGCGCCTTGTCGGCCTCCCTGTATGGGTGGCTGGAAGGCGCCTTCCGCCCGCTGGGTTTTCTGGAATTCGTTCAGTTGGACGTGGTGCTCCTGGTGGCGGGACTGACCTACGCCGCCTTGGCCGCGACCCTGGGCCGGGTGTTGTTCGCCGAAGGGAACCAACTCCAACACCCGGTCTGACGCCTGGTCTAGCGTCTGGCCATGTAAGGCAGCACCGTCAGCTTGATCCAGTTGAGGATTTCCCGATAGCGGATGCCTTCATCCAAAATATCGGCGTCGATACCCAGCAACCACGCCAGGTCCTGGCGGCCGGGATCCCGGTGCAGGGCCTCCAACTGGTCCCGGTAGGTTTTCGCCGCATCCTCGCCGGCAAAGAAACCCATTTCGACGACATGCTTGGCATCGCGGCCGATGAGGCGGGCGATCTGCGGCAGGTCGTATTCCGGGTGGTACTGGACGCCGGTGAAATGACCGCCCTTGTAGGGCAGGGTCAGGGCCTGCACCCGGCTGTGGTTGTTGGTGGCCAACACCTCGGCGCCGGGCGGCAGGTGGGTGATTTCGTCGAAATGAATGGCGATGGAATCGAAAACGCGGGACTTGCCTTCATAAAGGGAATGAGCCTGACCGGCGGCGGTCAAGGCGATCTTGCGGGCGATTCCCAACTCCCTTCCCCGGGGGCTGGACTTGACGCCGCCGCCCGCCGCCGCCACCGCCACCTGCAGGGCCCAGCAACTGCCGAAGAAAGGCACGCCGGCTTCCATGATCGCGCGGGCCAGGTCCACCTGGCGGATAACCGGCGGACTGCTGTCAATGCTGATCAGCAGGCCCGAGCCTCCCATCACCGCGCCGTCGTAATCGGTCAGCGCCGCGCCGGCGGGCATGCCGCTGTCGGCTTCCGCCGGATGGACGATGTCGCATTGTGCGGCGGGGAATATCTTGTCGATCACATGGGCGTAAAGCACACCGCCGGACATGGCGCCATGGGCGGCGGCTTCTTCGCATTTTTCGCGGGTATTGCCTTCCAGGACCAGAAGACGGGGTCGCCGCGCCATTACCGGTGGGTCTGCATGTGGGGATAGACCAGGCGTTCGATCCAGTTGCGCACCTCGGCGCGGCGGATATCCACGTTCATGACGTCATCGTCGATGCCCAGCATCCAGGCGATGTCGCTTCTGGCCGGGTCCTGGTGCAGGGCTTCCAGCAGGTCGACGTAGTCTTCCCCCGCCTGCCGGCTGGTAAAGAACCCCAGTTCCATCAGCTTGCCGATGCGGCACGAGATCAGCCGGGCCATTTCGTGCAGGTCGTATTCCGGATGGTACTGCAACCCCCAGAAGGCGCCACCGTCAAAGGTCACCGCCACCGACTGCACCGGCGTGAAGGCGTTGCCGGCGAGCAGCGACGCGCCCGGGGGAAGATGGGTAATTTCATCCACGTGGCTGATAAAGGCGTCGAAAACCGACGGCTTGCCCTCGTACAGGGGATGGCCGCGGCCTTCCCCGGTAAGGGCGATCTTGCGGGCGATGCCCATTTCCCGGCCCCGGGGGTTGGGCCGGACCAGGCCGCCGGCGGCGACCACCGCGATCTGCGCCGCCCAGCAACTGCCGAAACTGGGGATTTGCGCCGCGAAGGCCGCCCGGCACAGGTCCACCTGGGCGCGAACCTCGGGAATGTCTTCAAAAACCGTCAGGCTGCACCCTGTCCAAGCGATGCCGTCATAGGCGGCCAGGGCCTGGCCCGCCGGCAGGCTGGCATCTGAATCGGCGGGATAAAGGATGTCGCAAGGCGCGTCGGCGACGAAGGTGCGCAGCATGGCCGCGTACATGACGCCGGCGGTGGTGGCGCCGCCCGCCGCCAGCTCGTCCCGGGCGGCCTTGGTGTAACCATCGATGATCAGGAAGCGGGGTTTTCGCGGCATGGAACTCACTGCTCCCGCCCGGCCAGCCCGTCGATGACCGCCGGCAGATCGGCGTACCGTTCGCAGGTGGCCTGGGCGCTGGTGATATCCTTGTCCATGTCGCGGGAGGCGGTGAACAGCACCGCCTTCATGCCCAGAGCCTGGGGTCCCTTGACATCGTTGTGGTCCCGGTCGCCCACATGCACCATTTCGTTCAGTTCCACGCCAAGCTGGCGGGCGGCGGAATCGAACATCGACCTGTGGGGCTTGGAATGGCCCACTTCATCGGAAAAGGCGAAGCCGGTGAAGTACTGCTTCAGCCCGTGCTTTTCCAGCATCCGGCGCAGGCCCGTTCCCGGCGTGACGATGGTGTCGGAAACGATGGACAGCTTGTATCGCCCGGCCAGGTCTTCCAGCGCCTCCTTGGCCCCGGCAATGGTGTCGGGCGGGATGTCGACTTCCATCTGGCCGATGGCGTTCGCCACTCCCTGAAAATCCTCATCGGGAAGGGTCCGCCCCAGTCCCTTGAGCATCACGGACAGGCGCTCCTCCACGGTCCAGGTAAAGCTGTGGCCTTTCCACACTTTCATGAAGGCGGCGTCAGTGACCCGGTAGGCAAGGTTGACTTCTTCTATTGAAATGATCCGATGGCGGTTGAGGGTCTCCCACACCAGATAGGGGCGTTCCTCCGCCTTTGTCCGCAAACCCCTCGCCTTGCGGGTGGGTTCGTCTGAATCATCGTCGACCAGGGTATCCCACAGGTCGAAGGTAACGGCTTTCAATGCGCTCATGGGCGGCGGGCTCCGGTGTAAATGAACCAAGCCGGCGGGCCACCGGCGGGCCGGATGGTGGCGCAAAGCGAAACCTTTTTCAATAGCCCTGGAACCACGAAATTGCGCCCGGAGAAGATGCGGCGGTCAGGAAAAGGGGCGCCAATCGCGGACGGCCTGCTCGGCCCGGGAAATTTCGGCCTGGTTCATGGATGGCGCCAGGGCGGCCCGGGCGGCGGCCGGATCGACCAGGTTGCCGGAAATGGAAATCCTGTCGCCGTGGCCCATGGCGAGGGAAAACCATTTGTAGGCCTCCACCCGGTTCCGCTCCACGCCCCAACCGCGCTGGTAGATTTCGCCCAGCAGGTACTGCGATCCCGCATGACCCTGCATGGCCGCCCGGCGAAACCAGGCCAGGGCGGCGGCATTATCGGGGGCGGTGCCCAGGCCATGGTAAAACAGGCGGCCCATGGCGAACTGGGCGCCGGGATGCCTGCCCACGCCGCCGGCCCGCCGGTACCACTCGGCGGCCCGGCGGTAGTCCGGCTTGATGCCTTCGCCCGATTCGTACATGAGACCCAGGCGGTATTGGGCATCCGGGTGGCCCTGTTGGGCCGCCTTGGCGTACCAGCGGGCGGCCAGGGGCAGGTCCCGGTCGACGCCCTCGCCATTTTCATAGGCCAGGGCCAGGGCGTACCGGGCGTCCGCGTCGCCGGCCCCGGCCCGCCCGGCCAAATCCCGGATGCCGGCCTGAATGACGGCTTGTGGAGAAGGCGGACGAGCGGAGCCGAAAGCGATCTTGAGGCCACCGGCGACAATGAGTACGGCCAAGAAAAGAAAGGCCGCGCGAACGAATACGAACCTGCCGATATAGGTTGGGGTCACGGGGGTTCCCCCCTTATGAAGCGGCTGAAACGGGCGGCGCCCGGTCAGTTGAGGGCGGCCATGGGTTCATTGCCCTGGCCCACGTCCTGGTACCGCCCCATGCGGGGGTCATTGGCGCCGAAACAATTGACTGAACCCAGGGTACGGTAACAGCGGACTTCAGGTCCCGGGTTGGCCTCGTCTTCGACGCAATAGGTTCTGCCGGCTTTCAACCGGGTATAGGCGCAGTTCTTGCCGGTGTATAAAGAGTAGGCATGATCGCTCAACGGCTTGTCCGTGGCGATGGTGGTCAGCACGTCAAGTTCCGCGAAACGAAAGAACGCCCCCTGGGAGATAATCAGGGGATTCTCGCAGGCGCTTAGAAACAGCAATCCGGCAATGACGGCGGCGATGCGCATGGAATTCCCTCTTCCCGAAACGGCCCGGTCGACCCTTGCCGGTCAACCCTGCCGGGACCGGCCGGCGGACAATCGGGCCTTGTTTGCCAGAGCCCATGAAACACCCGCGCCGGTTAAGGGGCGGTTAAGGATTTGCCTTAAACCAAGGCGCATAGGGTATTGGATATAGGCAATGATTCTTACTGGTAATCAATTTCCAGCCTGCGTTCGCCATAAGCGAGACCCAATCAATTGACCAAACGGATATTGGGAAGGTCGCGGAAACAAAGCGATTGCCTGTGTCCGCGGAAGTCAGCCCACCGATTTTCGGGTATCAGGCTCGCGCAAGGAACCTTCGAAATCTAGGTATCAGCCACATCATCGACCCGGTCGCTCCAAAAACCATGAGGACAATGCTGACCGCATCGGCCAATACCGTCCCCAGGCTTCCACCCAGCCAGCCCTTTTCGTGTAAATCCTTAAAGATGCGTCCCCAATAGCGCTTGGTATGGAGAAGGTCGCCATCCGGAGAGAAGGTTTGGCGAGTATAGCGGGTTTTAATGTAATAGTGGCCCGTGGGAATCGACAAAACAATCAAACCATTGTTTTTCCTTATGTAATAGCTTGGCCGACCGTGGTAGGGCTTTACCGAGATTTTCTCTATCGGCTGCTGTGGCCAAATTTTCTTGCCCAGAGTGTAGGCTGTGCCGCTGGTGATCGGGACCGGGGGCTGCACCCGGTCAAACCCGCGTTCCGAAAAACCCTTCGGCTGGACAAAAAGCAGCACCAGCTTTTCATGGTTCATGTAAAAGCCCGTAAAGCCCATCATGATCACCCAAGGAAACACGAATATTCCGAGCCAGGAATGAGTGGAACGGCAAATCCGTACGAAACGGTTTCTCGCCTCTGATTTCGGTTTCATCAGGTGTCTTTCATCGGTGGTCGCCATCCTGCTTACACTTACGATGTTAAGAAAAAGTGGACCCCCCATGCCGGTCCTCCAACTGGCAGCTTTGGGGACTTCCGTGACTTTCGGGTTGTTTGGGCGCCCGAAGGACTTTCAAGCAAAGACATGGCGGGAGAACCCGTCCCCGGCACGGGGGGGGGGGGCGGAAAACGCCGGCTATGACATCAAGACGGCCGGTATTTTGGGAAGCCCGCGACGCCAACCGGAAAATAGCCGAAACCGGTCCAAATATCGGGTTCTTAACTGAATTTCAGGAAAAAAGCGCAAGGATCGAACACGCGGTCACATGCGTCCACACCGTCCCGAAATGGTTAAGGGAAAGACAGCCGCGGTTTGGCTGAACGGGATCGTTGGAGAAATCGAAATTTTTGAAACCATACCGGCGGCCACGGCGTTGCATGCTTGAAACAAACGTACATAGCAGGGACAGGCTCATGCCTGCCCCCCCTCCGGACAAACACCGCCTTGCGCCACTACCGAAAGCCCTGTTGCAGCGGTCGGGAGTTAGGCTGTTCGCGATCCTGGTCACCGTGGAAGCGGTTTTAACCGCCCTGCACGTGTGGATTACCTGGGCGCCATCCGGCACCTTTCCAAGAAAACTATGGCGTTTCGTTCACATGGACCGGGAGGGCAATCTGCCAACCTGGTTTTCCTCCACGCAGTTTCTGGTTCTAGCCCTGGTCTTCGCCGCCATTTTTCTGGTCGAGCGTCGCGAGGCTCCAAAGAGGCGTAGCAACCAGATTTGGCTGCTATGCGCGGCGGGAGCCCTTTTCCTTTCACTTGACGAGGCGGCCGCCCTACACGAATTGGTCGGATCCATATTGGGGGCGGTATTTCAAAACGCCGAATCCGGATCATGGCTCCACGGCCTTCAGCGATTCCCGTCCTATTACTGGATGCTGGTTTACGTCCCCATCGCCCTGCCTGCCGCCGCGGTTGTCCTTACCTACTTGTGGCGCAGGCTGGGCAAGGAGCGCTATGTGGTTGCGGGCGGCACATTATGCTTCCTCGCCGGAGCGGTCGGGTTGGACTATCTTGAAGGCCGTTTCGCGACGCCGAAACATACCCCCATACCCCTGTCGATCTCCGGCGATACTTTCCTGTTCGATATATTCCTTGTGGAAGAGTACCTGGAAATGATCGGCGTATCGCTGATCCT
>JAJRSS010000097.1 GCA_024278615.1 Alphaproteobacteria bacterium | reverse complement strand
GGCTTGTAGATGAATTTGTAGCGGTCGCCGTGGCGTTTTTCGAAGGCCAGGGCCTGGTCGATGGTCAGCCCCAACTCGCCGGCGATCATATGAATGGCGCCGGAAAGCAGGTTGGCCTCCAGGGCGGCGGTATTTTCGATCCCCCGGACGACGATACGCTTGAAACTTGGTTTCTTGCCCCACCAGGTGGGATTGGGCCGCAAGACGACGTGGGAGCCGGCTACCACTTCCGTAATCCGGTAGGGCCCGAAGTACAGCCCCCGGTTGGTGGTGTCCGTGTCGAAGGTGGTGCGGTTCTTGTAAGCCAGCGGCTTGGTGAACGCCCGTTCCTCAAGGTGGGCGGGCAGGACATCCAGGTCGTTGACGGCGTTGTAATCGAAAGTCAGCTTGTCGAAGTGCAGGGTAAAGGTCTTGTCGTCCACGACATCGATTTTATAGAGGCTGCGGTAGAACTCGATATTGGTAACGCCGCTTTTCGGGTGCCGGCCCACTTTCCAGGTAAAAACCACATCCCGGCTGGTGACCGGCCTGCAGTCTCCCCAGACGGCGTCGGGGCGCAGGGTATAGGTAACGGCGACACCCTTTTTTCCGTCCGGCGTGGTTTCCGGCTTGGCCAGCCCGTTTTCCATGGTCGGCAGCCGGGTGCACAGCATGCAGATCAGCTTCCAGCCGGCGTCGTAAGTGGTGATCGGCCGCCGGGTCATGGCCAGCACATAGGATTTGGCCAGCATGGAATCGATGCTGGGATGAAAGGTGGACGGGAACTGGGTAATGCCGATGACCAGTTCGTCCTGTTGGGCGGCTCTGGACGGCGGCTGGGCCGCCAACAGCGCCCATACCAGCGACGAGGCAAAAACCAGGATGAACAAGAAACGGCCCATGGAATCCTCCGTACCCTGAAAGGGGAGGATAGTACCATTGATTATCAAAGAGACACACCGCCGCCCGGTGTTGCCCGGACCTTTGCCGGTCGGTCATTGAGCGCCGTTATTCAACATCCGCGCGGCGAATTCGAAGGGGTACATCAGCCCCTGAAGAATCAAAACACGCCGGATCGCGAAACACGGCAGAGGGAAAGACGCCCAATCAGCGTTAAGTCGTCCACACCCACCGAATCACGCGGTTTCAGGGTCCGACGATCCGTGACAGCGGCGGAAGTGCCTGTTGCGGCGGGTCAGGTCTTCCCACTTTTGCAGGTAATCCTGGCGCTCGATCGTTCCTTCGGCATAACGCCGTTCCAGGGCCGCGAGGGCGGAATCGGCATCCACCGACCCCGAACGCCATAGGTAACGGGTCAATGCTATCAAGGCCGCCAGAAACAAGCCGGCGAACAGAAGCCACAATACCCCATGAAGTCCCATTAACCAGGACCAGCCGCTTCCATCGAGACCCATCCATCCGCCAGGATGCCCGTGATTCCACATTTTAACGCTCCTTTTCCTTCGCTAAGGGGCGGCCGGCCTCTGGGGGGCCGGCCGCTGTTCGGAGATTTATTCGGCCTTCTTTTTCATGCCGGCTTTTGGGTTGAACTCCAGCTTACGGACCAGGGAATCATCGACGGTGACGATCTCGGCGGTGATCGCGCCGTCATCCTTTTTTTCGATGGCGCCCACCTTCAAACGGTCATTGCCGCGCATGATCAGATGGGCCTCAAGCAGCGTCCTGATCTGATCGACCGTAAAATCCCGACCGGCGAGCATGTGACCGAGGCCGCGGCCCTTCATTCCCATATGGCCCATCTGGCCTCCTTGGCTCATGTGGCCTCCTTGGCCCATCATTCCCGTCTGGCCCATCTGGCCTCCTTGGCCCATCATGTGACCTTGGCCGCCGTAGGATTGAGAGCCGTGGGCCATCGAGGGGGAGGCGGAAAGGGCGGCGGCACCGATCAGCGCGGCGCCGGCAAGGGCTGAAATGGCGAGTGTTTTGGTTTTCATGGAACTGTTCTCCGGGTGTGTGGTTGAACGTGTGGCCATTTAACCCTCCCAATGTTGCTGGCGGATTTCGCGAATGGCGGAATTTGTAACGAAGTGTTGCAGGGCCGGTGGCTGTTACACGCGGTAACCAAAAAACCGCCAGGCCTTTGGCCGGCCACGGTATAGTCGGGCCATGAGCACCTCGCCCCACATACTGGTGGTCGACGACGACCGGGAAATCCGTAACCTGCTGGGACGTTTCCTGGACAAGAACGAATACCGGGTGACCACCGCCGCCGACGGCCGGGAAATGCGCCAGGTCCTGAAGGATCGGCATATCGATCTTGTCGTCCTCGACCTCATGCTGCCCGGCGAGGACGGGTTGGACCTGTGCCGCAAGCTTCGGGCGGAATCGGAAATTCCGGTCATCATGCTCACCGCCCGGGGCGAGGAAATGGACCGCATCATCGGCCTGGAAATGGGCGCCGACGACTACCTGCCCAAGCCATTCAATCCCCGCGAACTGTTGGCCCGCATCAAGGCGGTGCTTCGCCGTTCCGAACGGGCGGCCTCCCGGCCGGAAGGCCTATCCGCGCCGGTGCTGGTGTTTGACGGCTGGACCCTCAACGTGGACCGGCGCGAACTTGTATCGCCCGACGGCGTGCTGGTGCCTTTGAGTGGCGGCGAGTACGACCTGCTCGCCGCTTTCGCCACCCATCCGCAGCGGGTGCTCAGCCGCGATCAGCTTTTGGACCTGGCCCGGGGGCGGAACGCACAGCCCTTCGACCGCAGTATCGACGTTCAGGTCAGCCGGCTGCGCCGCAAGATCGAAGCCAATCCGAAAGAGCCCCAGTTGATCAAGACGGTGCGCACCGGCGGCTACATGTTCACCCCGGCGGTGGAAGCGGGCTGATGCGCCGGGTAAGGCTGTTTCCTCAATCCATTGTCGGCAGAACGGTACTGGTTTTGCTGGTCGGATTGGTGGTCTCTCACCTGATCGCCATGAGCGTCTATTACGGCGACCGCCGCACGGCTGTCGCGACGGCCGGCGGGCGTCATCTGGCGGAACGCATCGCCACCGCCGTCCGCATGATGGAGGACACCCCCCTTGCGGCGCGAAAGCTTTTCGTCAGGTCCATGTGGAGTCCGCGTCTGAGCGTTACCTGGACACGAGACTCTCCCGTGGACGGCAGCGATTCCTTCTGGCGCGCCCGGTTGGTCCGTTCCGCCTTGCGGGAGTACCTGCAAGATCTTCCTTCCAATTATGTGCGAATATCCTACCGGGAATTTCCCAAGGCGGCCGCCAGCCCCCCGTTCGAAGACCCCTGGTCGGCCATGCGCGAACAAATACGCCGGATGAGCGAAGGGGAAATGGGGGAAATGCCCATGCCCATGCATATGAACCGCATGGGGCAAGTGTGGAACCGGGGGCCGGTGCTGACCGTATCGGTCAGGCTAAGCGACAGCACATGGTTGAACTTCGCTTCACCCACGGTGCAATTGCGGCCGTTCTGGGTATCCCGCATTTTCTTTTTTACGCTTTTGATCACGGCGACCATCATTGCTTTGTCCGTTTGGGCGGTGCGGCGGGCGACCCAGCCGTTGGCGCTGTTTGCCCGTACCGCCGAACGCCTGGGACTGGATGTGAATGCACCCGCCCTCACCGAGGAAGGACCCTACGAAGTACGGCGGGCCTCTGTGGCGTTCAACGAAATGCAGAAACGCTTGCGCCATTTCATCGAAGACCGAACCCAGATGCTGGCCGCCATCTCGCATGATCTGCGGACACCCATCACCCGCCTTCGGCTGCGGGCCGAATTGATCGACGATGAAGAACAACAGAAAAAAATGCTTGCCGATCTGGAGGAAATGGAAACCATGATCGCCGCCACCCTTTCCTTCGCCCGCGACGCCACCGCCTCCGAGCCCCGGCAGGCGTTGGACCTGGCCGTGCTATTGCAAAGCCTCTGCGATGATGCGACGGACGCTGGCCGAAAGGCGGCGTACGAAGGGCCCGACAAGTTCACCTACACGGGCCGGCCCGTGGCCCTCAAGCGCACGTTCAGCAATCTCATCGATAACGCCATTAAATACGGCAACGAGGCCAGGGTTTCTCTAACCGCGACCAATGGCGGGTTGACGGTTACGGTTACGGATTCAGGGCCGGGCATACCGGACGGGGAATTGGAAAGGGTGTTCCAGCCCTTTCACCGGGTGGAACGGTCCCGTTCCCGGGAAACGGGGGGAACGGGATTGGGCCTGGCGGTGGTTCGTTCCATCGTCCGCGCCCATGGCGGCGACGTGACCCTGAAGAACCACGGCGACGGCGGCTTGTGCGCCACCGTCACCCTGCCGCGGGAGTGAGGGCGCCCAGCCGGGCTTCCGGAACATTTTGGTATGCGTGTAGGACAGGCCTCTATGCGGCCTTGCCTCCATGGGCGGCGGACCATGCGGTGGGGTCTCGCAGAAAGGCCCTGACCCCGGCGATGGCCTCGGCGGAAAAATAGCTTCCCTCTTCGGCGACCTGCAAAACGTCCCACCACGTCGCCAGATAGTGCAGGCGAATTCCCGATTCCTCCAGGGTCTTCTCGGCGCCTGAGAAAACGCCGTAAAAGAAAACCACGAAAGCATCGGCGACCACCGCCCCCGCGTCCCGAAGGGCGTTGACGAAGGCGATCTTGCTGGCGCCGTCGGTCGCCAGGTCCTCGACCAGCAGGACGCGGCTGCCTTCCTTGAAATATCCCTCGATCTGGGCGTTGCGTCCAAACCCCTTGGGTTTCTTGCGCACGTACAGCATGGGCAGGTCCGCCGCCTGGGCGATCCAGGCGGCGTAGGGAATGCCCGCCGTCTCGCCGCCGGCCACGGCGTCGATGTTGGCCATGCCGACGGCTTCGTCGATGGTGCCTGCCGCCATTTCCATCATCCGGCGGCGTTCCGCCGGGAAGGAGATCAGCTTGCGGCAATCGATATAGACCGGGCTGGCCCAGCCTGACGTGAGAATATAGGGCTCCTCCGGGCGGAAGTTCACCGCCTGGATATCAAGCAATATCCTTGCCGCGGCGAGGCCGGTTTTCGTGGCTGGCGGGGATGAAGGCGACATGAATTTTCCCATGACGGGTCGATCGGGCGGTGGCTGGGGTCCTGTTTTAAGGTTTTCCCGGGGCCAAGACAATTTCCTAATTTTGCCCATCCCCGCCCGGCGAGGACGACCAGCCCCCGCGGGTCCGGCCGGTGGGCGATGGAAAGCCTGCGTTCGGTGCCTGGGACTTTATCGCCGGGACTTGGGTTTAATTTTTCCGCCGGCGGGGAACGTAGCGGTTGCCGGACATGCCTTCGAAATGCTCGGCGATCTTGTCGTGCTTTACCGGGCCGCCTTCCGTATCCGGTTCCAGGTTGCGTTCGGCCACATAGGTGCGGTGGGCGAAGCCGTCCACCAGCACATGATACCAGGGCCGGTCCTTGGGCGGGCGGCTGGCGGCGATTTTCCTGTACCATTCCTGGGTGCCGAGGAAATGGGGATCGACGTCGATGATCACCCCCCGGTATTCAAACAAACGGTGGTGGATGATCTCGCCGACGGAAAACTTGGCGGTCGCCGTGTCCATGCCCGATTACCTTGTCTCGGTGAAGGGATGTTACCACATGCGGCCAGTCTCCGCAGGAACCCCCGTCACACCCGGAAAAAGCGTCAGGAATCCTGTTTCCCGATCAGGCCAAGTGTGCCACTTTGCCCCAAGCAGACCCACCAGATACCGGAATATGCCACCCAATGACCGATACCCCCCGTACCCGCACCGGCGGCCAACTGGTCGTCGATTCCCTTCTCGCCCACGGCGTGGATACCGTTTTCTGCGTTCCCGGCGAAAGCTACCTGGAGGTCATGGACGCCCTCTATGACGTGCCGGACCGCATCAGGCTGATCACCTGCCGGCATGAACACGGCGCGTCGAACATGGCCGAAGCCTACGGCAAGCTGACCGGCAGGCCCGGGATATGCATCGTCACCCGGGGGCCGGGGGCCTGCAACGCCGCCATCGGCGTGCACACCGCCTTTCAGGATTCCTCGCCCATGGTCCTGCTGGTGGGGCAGGTGCCGCGCCCCTTCACCGGCCGGGAGTCTTTCCAGGAAGTGGATTACCGGCGGATGTTCGGCCCCCTGGCCAAATGGGTGGACCAGGTGGAAAGCGCCTCGGAGATGCCCGAACTCATGGCCCAGGCCGTCCTCGCCGCCCGTGGGGGCCGCCCCGGCCCGGCGGTGCTGGCCCTGCCCCAGGACGTCTTGAAGGAACGGGGACGGGTAAACAACTGCCCCACCTACCCGGTGAAAAACACCGAACCGGACCCGGCGGCGATGGAGCGGCTGCGCGACCTGCTGGCGGGCGCGCGAAGGCCCGTGGTGCTGGTCGGCGGCGGCGGGTGGACCGGCAAGGGCCGCGCCGACATGGTTGCCTTCGCCGAAAAATACAACCTGCCCGTCTGTTGTTCCTTCCGCCGTCACGACATCTTTGAAAACACCCACCCCTGCTTCGCCGGGCACATGGGCATCGGCCCCGACCCGGACCTGGTGCGACGAATCAAGGATGCGGACCTGCTGCTGGTGATCGGCGCCCGGCTGGGGGAGATGACCAGCCAGGGCTACACCCTGATCGACGAGCCCGAACCCAGGCAAACCCTCGTCCACGTCCATTCCGACGCCGCCGAACTGGGCCGGGTGTTCAAGCCGGCCCTGGCTATCCACGCCCACCCGGACGCTTTCGCCGCCGCCGCCGCCGGGCTCGCGCCCGCCGAGGGCGACTGGGCCGACTGGACCCGCGACGCCCACCGGGCTCACCAGGCCGACAACACCCCGCCGGCCTACGGCGGGGCGCTGGACCTGGGGCAGGCCATGGCCGGCTTGCGGGAACGCATCGCCGAACAGGCCGTGATCACCGTCGATGCCGGCAACTACAGCGGCTGGCCCCAGCGCTTCCTCAGCTTCGGCCCCGGCCGCCGGCTTTTGGGACCGACCAGCGGCGCCATGGGCTATTCGGTGCCCGCCGCCATAGCGGCGAAAATAGTAGAACCGGAACGCCAGGCCATCGCCACCGTCGGCGACGGCAGTTTCGGCATGACCGGGCAGGAGCTGGCGACGGCGGTCAAGTACGGCCTCGACCCCATCATCCTGGTCTTCAACAACGCCATGTACGGCACCATCCGCGCCCATCAGGAAAAGGCGCACCCCGGCCGCGTCATCGGCACCGACCTGGGCAACCCCGACTTCGCCCAACTGGCCCGGGCCTACGGCGCCCATGGGGAGACGGTGGAAAAGACCGAAGACTTCCTGCCCGCCTTCGACCGGGCGGTGGCGTCGGGCAAGGCGGCGGTGTTGGACTTGCGCATGGACCCCAACCTGATTTCCACCCGCGCCACCATCACCGGGCTTCGCGAGGCGGCGGGCGTGGCGGCGGAGCGGAAGGCCTGAACGGCGGCCATGGCCATGAACGGGCAGGGCGGCGCACCCCTTATCTGGCTGCTGATCGACGGCCGGGCCGGCAATGAAAGCCAGTGCCGGGGCGTGGCTGATGCCCTTCGTCTTCAAATGGGGTATCGCATCCAGGTTCAGGACCTGGAATACAACGCCAAGGGCGCGCTGCCCAATTTCATCATCGGCGCGTCCTTTGGCGGCCTGACCGCCAGCAGCCGCGTCAACCTGGTGCCGCCGTGGCCGGACCTGGTGATCGCCGCCGGCCGCCGCTCGGCGCCGGTGGCCCGCAACATCAAGGCGTCCAACGGCGGCAGGACCTTCCTCGCCCAGATCATGTACCCGGGTGATGCGGGGACGGACGAATTCGACCTGATCGCCGTGCCCAGCCACGACCGATTTCCGGGCGGGCCCAATGTGCTCCGGATCACCGGCGCGCCTCACCGGGTGACCGAAAGAACCCTGGCGGCGGCGAAAGGCGATTGGTCGGAGCGGCTGGAACACCTGCCGGCGCCGCGCATCGCGCTGATCGTCGGCGGCAGCACCAAGCGCCGAACATTCACCGAAGCCATGGCGGCGGAACTGGGGGGTATGGCCAACGCCATGGCGGCGGACGCCGGGGGCTCGCTGATGGTCACCACCAGCCGCCGCACGGGCGATGGGCCGGCGGATGCCTTGGCATCCCAACTCACCGTCGCCCATGTCATGTACCGGTGGGGCCGCGGCTCTTCTGATTCAGGCCAGGCGTTCGATGAAAATCCTTATATGGGATACCTGGCCATGGCCGACGGGGTGGTGGTGACCGGCGATTCCGTTTCCATGTGTTCCGAAGCCTGCGCCACGGAAGGCCCGGTGTATATCTTCGCTCCCAAGAAGGCGACGACCCTGAAGCATGGGCGGCTGCACCGGGAACTTTTCGACGCGGGCCATGCCCGGCCCTTCGAGGGAAAGTTCGAGGCGTGGTCCCACCCCCGCCTCAACGCCGCCGGACAAATCGCCGACGAAATCCGCAGGCGCATGGGGTTTTGAAGAAGTGGGCCTTTAACGCACCCCCATCATCTCGAAACCCGTCATCTCGGACGCTATGTTGAACCCGGAAAACCGAAAGGTTTTCCGTTGGTGAAACTTGCGATCCGTGATCCAGGGCGGTGGGCCAGATGGGAGTAAAACACTTCCAATCTTCGCAAAACCCTGGATTCCCGCCAAAATTTTAGGAGGACGGGAACGATGGAAGGTTAATCTCACTATTCGTCACCCCCGGACTTGATCCGGGGGTCCACGTAGCCCAGGCGGGAAAGACGTGGATTACCGGGACAAGCCCGGTAATGACGGCGGGAGAGATGCCCTCGATCAATCCGCCCATTCCAAAAGCAAGGCTTCCGCTCTGTTTGTTTTGCGATCGGGTGAAATTTTTCGATCAATATGCTGGCTGCGAAAACTTGCCTGTAAAAGCTCCACCTCCGTCATTGCAAGCCTCGCCATAAGATGCAGTAGGCTACGCTGTCCACGGTCCTACCGTTTTTCTTTTTCCGACTTGAGGTGCTGCTCGAGGCTGCCGCGTTTACCGCGCCGATCAAAGCGGTAAGCGCCATACCCAAATGCAGCGACAAGCGCCGTGAGGATCGCGGCAATATTCGCTATTGTTCGAAACCAGTTCATCGTCTTCCCCTCCTCAATCGGATTTTATTCCAGCCGGTGGCTTAGGCGGCGTCCAGTACGTATGTACAGGCTCGCTCTTGTATCCTTCTCGCTGACTTGGGTTGCCGTTGACTCTTTCCGGGAAGCTGGCAAAACTACCCGTCATGGCTAATAGTCACAACGATCACTGGAGCGACAGGCCATGGATCTATTGGGTCGGGCTTGGCGCCCTCGGCACGTTGATCGCGGCGTTCGAGATTGATTGGGGTGAAGTGACGCCCGCGTGGGTACAAGCCATTGGCTCGATAGTTGCCATCGTGGCCGCTGTCATTATTGGCCACCGAAACCATAGGCATTCGGAACGAGTGTTTGAGGAGACCCGACGCCGCGATGACACTGATCGTCGCCTGAAGGCACGTAGTCTGGCCATTTCGCTCTATGTCGATCTCTTGGAAATGAGGAAGAAGCTCAGTGGAGTTAAGGCTTCCGATGGATCTATCAAGTGGGAGCCTCTGGGAATACCGCCCGTCCTCAATGAAAGTGTCGAAAGACTTTATTTGCTCGGTAATGCTGGTTTACACATTCAAAATTTCCTAGCTGCGACGCGGTCGCTCAACATGCTAGCGAGCACTAAGTCTCGAACACTCGAAGGTATCAAATCTTTTGAAATATTACTCGGCGTGATGGAGAAGACACTTGCCGACGCTATCAGGCTGATTGGCCCGATCCACGATGGAGAGGAAAAGTCATCTCTGTCGCCGGAGCCAGTGTAAAAAATCCTCATCCTGAGGAGCCCGTGAAGCGGGCGTCCCGAAGGATGTAGTGCGGAATGATTCTCTCTTCGTTGGCGCTCATCCTTCGACAAGCTCAGGATGAGGTCGTGCAGTTAGTGTCTTCCTCAACACCCCCCTCAAACCGCCCGGCTGTGCCGCGCCGGTTGCCCGCCTTCCTTCCGGCCTTCGCCCTCGCCCAAATACGCATCAAACGCGGCGGCGGCGAGGCGGATGAAGGGGCGGCCGGCTTCGGTGATGGTGATGCGTTCGCCGTCCACGGTCACCAGCCCGTCTTCCACTAGGGGCATCAGTTTTTCAACTTCCGCCCGGTAGGCTCCCGCACCGCCCATTTCACCCAGGTCAACGCGCAGGTCGCACATCAATCGTTCGATGATCGCCGCCCGGCGGCGGTCGTCTTCGCTCAGCGCTACGCCGCGCGCCGTCGGCAGGACGCCGTTTTCAATCGCCGTCCGCCAGCCCTTCAACGGTGAAAGGTTTTGCGTATAGCCCTGGGGCAGGTGGCCGATGGCCGACGCGCCGAAGCCGAGCAGCACGCTGGAAGCGTCCGTGGTGTAGCCCTGGAAATTCCGGTGCATGTGGCCTTCCTTCAACGCCACCGCCAGATCATCGTCGGGCCGGGCGAAATGATCCAGGCCGACCTTGACGTAGCCGTTTTCCTCCAACCGCTTCGACGCCGCCTCGAACTGGTTCCACCGGTCTTCGCCGCCGGGCAGGGTGTCTTCGTGGATCATTTTCTGGTGCGACTTCATCCACGGCACATGGGCGTAGCCAAACAGGGCGATGCGGTTGGGGGACAGCTTCACCGCCAGGTCCACCATGTCCGTCACCCGTTCCGTGGTCTGGTGGGGCAGGCCGTACATGAGGTCCATGTTGATGTGTTCGATGCCGTTGCTTCGCAGCCAGCCGATCACCCGTTCGGTCATGTCGAAGGGCTGGATGCGATTGATCGCCGCCTGCACCTCGGGGTGGAAATCCTGCACGCCGATGCTGGCCCGGTTGACGCCGGCCCTGGCCAACGCGCCAACGTAGTCCTCGGTGGCGGTGCGCGGGTCCATTTCCACGGCGATCTCGGCATCGGCGCCGATATCGAAACGCGAACGCAGCTTTTCCAAAGTGCGCAGCCAGTCGGGGCCGGTAAGCATGGTCGGGCTGCCGCCACCCCAATGCAGGTGGCTGGCGCGAAACCGCCCGGGCAGGGCGTCGGCCACCAGGTCCACCTCGGCCAGCAGGGTGTCCAGGTAATCGGCCACCGGCTGGTAGCGTTTGACCACTTTGGTGTAGCAGCCGCAGAACCAGCACATCTCGTCGCAGAACGGGATGTGAAAATAAAGCGACAGCGGGTTGTCCGCGTCCAGGTCCCCGAGCCAGCCCCTGTACACGCCGCCGTCCACCGCTTCGGTGAAATGCGGCGCCGTGGGGTAGCTGGTGTAACGGGGCACCCGAAGGTCGTACTTGGTGGCCAGTTTGGCTTCGTTTCGTGATTTGGGCATGGCCGGACTATACCCCCGCTCGCCGGTGAAGAGAATTGATATAAATTAAGTGACTTATGGCGTTGGATCCTTATTTGGGCCGTTCGCTGAACGGATGGCGGGGCCCGTAATCGCCGATGACGCTCATGTGGGCGATCAGGCTTGCGTCTCCGTCCCACATGAAGATCGGACAGGCCGGCGGCTCCGCGACGAAGCCCGAGGGGCAGCCCGGGTTCAGGTCGAGGACCATCTGAAAGACCAGGCTGGGGGCGATGGAGGCCGAAGTGCCGGCCCATTGAACCTGTACGCCGCGGTGGGAATGGCCGCAGATCACCCGCACCACCTGGTCATGGCCGGCGATGACCGCTTCCAGCTCGGCGGCGCCGGCGAAAGCCGGCGTGTCCATGAAGGAAATGCCGGTCCTGAAAGGGGGGTGGTGCATGAAGATCAGGGTAGGCCGGTCCGGCTGTTCGGCCAGGCGGTTGTCCAGCCATCGCCGGCGGGCGGCGCACATTTCGCCGCCGTCGCTGCCTTCCCGCACCGTATCCAGGCCGATGAGGCGCAAGGGGTAATCCTCGAGGGTATAGTGCAAAAACTCCCCGTTTTCCGGCAGGTAACCCTGACCGGCGAAGGCTTCGCGCACCATTTCGCGCACGTCGTGGTTGCCGGGAATGACATAGGCCGGCATCTCCAGGTCTTCCAGCATGCGGCGCAGGGTGGCGTAGTCCCGGGCTTCGGCCTTGTTGGCCAGGTCGCCGGTAACCAGCGCCAGGTCCGGCCGGCGGGGCAGGGCGTTGAGGTGGCGGATACCGGCCTCCAGCGCCGCCACCGAATCCATGCCGCCGCGAAGGGGCTTGCCGTCGGTGCGCAGGTGCAGGTCGGACATCTGGGCGATGATCATGTTTTTATTGCCTCTTGTCGTTGGCCGTCAAAGCCGGTTTTTGGCCCGATCCAGGAGATTGTCAGGGAAGAGGGCGATAGGCGATCACTTCCTGGTGCTGATCGCCCAGCCCCTCCACCCCCAGGCTCAGCCGGTCGCCCGGTTTCAGGTATCGGGGCGGCGTGCACCCCATGCCCACCCCCGGCGGTGTCCCGGTCGTAATGACATCGCCGGGCAGGAGGGTCATGAACTGGCTCAGGTGGCTGACCAGAAGGGCGACGCCAAAGACCATGGTGGCGGTATTGCCGGACTGGCGCCGTTGCCCGTTGAGGTCCAGCCACAGGTTCAGGTTTTGCGGGTCGGGCACCTCGTCCCCGGTGACCAGCCAGGGCCCCAGGGGAGCGAAGGTATCGTGGCTTTTGCCCTTTACCCATTGGCCGCTGCGGTCCATCTGGTGGGCCCGTTCGGAAACGTCGTTCATGATCGAATACCCGGCCACGCAGTCCAGGGCTTCCGCCTCGTCCACGTAGCGGGCGGGCGAGCCGATGATGACCGCCAACTCCACCTCCCAATCGGTTTTTTGGGAATCCCGGGGCAGCATGATGGGATCGTTGGGGCCGCCGAGGGCGGTGATGGCCTTGGTGAACAGCACTGGTTCATCGGGCAGGGCAAGGCCGGCTTCCGTGGCGTGTTCGGCGTAATTGAGGCCGATGGCCAGGATCTTGCCGATCCCGGCTACCGGCGGGCCCAATCGGGGGGCGCCTTCCACCAGGGGCAGGGCCAGCGGGTCCAGGGCCTTCAGGGAAGCCAGCCGCCCCGGCGCCAGGATTTCCGGGGTGATATCGCCGATCACGTCCGAAAGGTCCCGGATCCGCCCGTTCCGATCAATGACGGCGGGCTTTTCCGCCCGCCGTTCGCCATACCGCAGTAATTTCATGGAAATCGCTTACTTCCTATTTCAGAAGATTACTCCCTATTAAGAATACCTCTTGCCGGAATTTCAATAAAATTGAGGACAAATCCAAGTATCAAATTTAAAGCTCTGGTTAAAGTTAGTCATTCCTTTACGGTTTGAAAGTAGGATTTAGGCTCTTTGTTGTGGTTATTTCGTGCCCGGAACCCCCCGTTCAATCACTCGGATGGGGTTTAAGCCTTGAAATACATTATTTTTCTCTTTGACAAGAGGAAATCCCAAACAAGGTGAAAAATACGGGGCAACGGGGCCGTTATTCAGGGGGCTCTCCTGGATCGGGGCCATTTTGTGGGGAGTTTGCTGATGTCCATTTTACGGGCTTCCGCCATCGTGGTGTCTTTTACCGCCCTTGCCGCCTGTTCGCAGGCGCCGGTGGCCATGGGTAATCAGACCACCCAGGGCGTGCTGAGCGGCCCTGCCCAATGGCAGGTTATCGCCGATCAGGCGGCGAAAGACGTAGAGGATTGCCTCTATGGGGTCCTGGTCGAGAAAGAAAACAAAATGGTTCGGGCTTACGAACCGTCCTGCGAGAAATTCGCCACCAAGCTGGAGGGCCGGGCGATCTACGTGGACCGGATGGGCGGCGGCACTCCCTTTGCCCGGGCGCTTCGCGACTATACTTCAACGGCGCTGGTTGTGAACGGCCAATCGGTGACCCAGGATCCCAAGGGCGCCCTCAGGCTTTCCTATCGGGTTCATACCATCCTGCGGGATGGCAGCGTGCCCATAAACGGGGTGCCCGGTAAATTCTCCACCGCGATCGCCTTGTCCGGCGCCGGGTTCGCCCTGACCAACGCGCAAAGGGCGGCCTGGGAAACGGGCCTGATTCTGGCCGGCGCCGGGTTGATCGCCGATATGTTCAGTTCCACCCGCAGCATGAGCGGCGATCAGATCGTCGTCACCCTGTCGCTGATGGATGGCGACAAGAACGTCATGAACCGGGTTGGCGGCTATTACATTCATGACAAGGACGTGGCCCATTACATGGACACTTCGCCGCCGGCGGATGTGGTGATGACCCATCAGGCCGGCGACACGCCGCCCGCCAACCATTCCTTCAACGTGGTTTCAGAATAGGGGGCCCGATAAATGAAAACCCTTTCCAAAATGCCCCTGAGGTTTATCGCGGTCCTCGTCGTGGCCGGCTTTTCCGCCGCCTGCGCCGAGCTTCCGCCGCAACAGGCGGCAACCGCGCCGGCGCCCGGCGTCGATCTGGTTTCCAACAGCTACCAGGCCACCGAACGCCTGATCGGCGGCTCCCAGCAGCCCCTGGCCATGGACCGGGCCATCCTGGTCGCCAGCCTGGTCAACGTCGCCAACCTGGAACAATCGTCCAACCTGGGCCGCATGGTTTCCGAACAGATGGCTTCGCGGCTGACGCAGCTTGGCTACAAGACCAAGGAAATGAAGTTGCGGGGCAGCTTCCTCATCCGCCGGGGCGGCGGCGAATTCGTCCTTTCCCGCGAGATGAAGGATATCAGCCGCAAGCAGGACGCCCAGGCGGTGATGACCGGCGTCTACGCGGTGGCCAACAGCGCGGTATTCGTGACCGTGCGGCTGATCCGCGCCGAGGACAGCGTGGTCCTCGCTTCGCACGACTTCCGCTTGCCCATGGGGCCCGATACCCTGGCCCTGCTGGATCCGTTCTCCGGCATTGAATACTGATCCCTGGGGAGCTATCCCAAGACGACAACCCCGGCCTTCAGGTCATTTCACCTGAAGACCGGGGTTTTGTTTTGTCTTGCCGCCAGTACTGCATTCGGCCCACCCCCCACCACACCGCCCAGGTGGCGGGGATGGAGACGTAGCTGTCCAGGGCGTAGTGCCAGCCCAGGTGGATGGAGCCCAGAAAGATAAAGGCGGCGAAGACGGTCAACGCCCAGCCGAGGACTCGGTTGGTTCGCCAACCCAACAACGCGAACAGGAATGCGGACGACATGTGCATGCTGGGCATGGCCGAAATGCCGCTGCCCATGGCCTGGTCCCCCGCCAGGTAACCCTGCCACAGGAACTCCTGAACCGCCAGGGCGAGCACGGGGTAGGTCTGGTCCACCTGGCGCAGGTAATCCATGAGGGGAAGGAACACGTCCTCGCCGCCGGTGACGCGGGCGAAGTAAACCGGTCCCGCCGACGACAATGCGGTCGCCAGCAGCGAGCCCAACAGCCCCCAAGTGAGGACGAAGGTCAGAAAAAAGCGCATGCGCAACCGGCGATTGGCGAGGCTGAAGGTCTGCCAGAAGACGATGGCGAACATGACGAAGAACCACAGATTGTAGACCGTGTTGATGATGGTGGTGACCAGCGGGTAGCCGAGTAGGGGTTGCAGCGCCTGCCAGGGGTGAAGCCCGCCCAGCAGCGCCCGGTCCAGGGCCATCAGCGTAGCGTCCCATGAATAGGGGTTGATGACCGGGATCATCACCTTGAAGAAGGTGAAGGTGGAGATAAACAAAGGCATGAGGATCAGCAACGGCAGGGCCGTCGACAACCGTTCGGCGGTCAGGTAGCGGGTGCGAAGGTCGTCCAGGATGGCGCCGCCCAGCCGGCGCGGGCGGACGAAAATCATCATGTACAAGGCATGGCCGGTAAAAAACAGAACCAGGAACAGGCCGTCCACCATGGCCTTCCTTTCCGAATAGAGGGAAGGGGTGAAACTGTCGCCCGTGTCCAGCAGGGCGTCGGCCGACATTCCCGCCGCGACATAGCCCAGCACCAGGACCGTCAGCACCCGGTGTTGGCGCAAGGCCTCCGCGATACCCTTTGCCCAACGCGCCCACGCGCCCATGGGAATGCCGTGATTCGCGGTTAGGGTTTTTTCGGTCAAACGGGGACGCTCCGGATCGGGGGGTGGCGGGTGGCTGTATTGTAGGGACCGGGTGCAAACAAAAGGTAACCAGGGGTGAACCCCGATACGGGCATTCACCCTATTGGCGCCCGTTGGCAAGGGGATGCGGGGTCCGACGGACGGCGCCGGCCGTTCCGGGGGGATGACCTTGTCGCAAGAAGAGGAAGAGACGGCGATAAACCAGAGTAAATTAATCAAAAATTAACCACGAAAATTGCCGTTCGAATGGTGTTTCGTATCGAGTCGGTCGAAAAGCCGCCCTATTCCGGCGAAAAATCCGGACCTCTTTTCTGGCCGGGACAGGGGTCGGGTTTTTGGCGTCCTTAAAGGCAAAATCTCCCAGTATTCCGCGTTTTTTGTAGAAAAAAAAGTGCCGGGATGGTAGCTTAAAATATCCCCGGGTGTGACAACGATCACTGTTCCGGAAAGGGAGGAGGGCTAAGCTACATCAGTGGCTGAGTCGTTAATGTACCAGACGGTTTTAGTTGTTTTCTCTCTCATGTTCAGGAGGTCGATCGCATGATTACCAAGTTGAATTCCAAGGTTCGTGCCTTTTTCAAGGACGAAGACGGCGCCACCGCCATTGAGTATGGCCTGATTGCCGCCGGCATCGCCATCGTCATTATCGCTGCTGTTACCCTGGTCGGTAACAACATGCGTTCCACTTTCAACAGCGTCGCCAGCGCCCTCAACTAAGTCTGGCAAACACTGTTCCCGCCGCCTCGCGCGGCAGGTCAGGTTACAAAAAATATCCCCGGTCCTGGCTTGGACCGGGGATATTTTTTTGCTCGCCGCATGGGAAAAAGTGATTGGCCGAAAGCGGTGGAGAGGGTTCCCCGCATCCCGAACAGGGGTAACCCGGGGAAATGTGGATATCCCGGCAGCGAATTTGCCGGACAATGCTTAGTTGGTGGCGCCTTCTTCTTCCGCGTCCCCCTCGCTCAGGCCGGTGTCGCCATCCGTTGTCTGGTCGCCCGCTGTTTGGTCCGTGCCCACGTTGCGGCCGGCCGGATTGGCGACCACGGTGCATCTGGGGTTACAGCTCATGGTCTCCAATTCCACCGACCGGCTGACGGTGACGCGCCGGTCACCCTGAGGAGAGACCACGATGTCATAGGTGGCGACCTCCCGGTCATTGCCGTCCAGGATGATCAGGTTCGTCTCGCCGATGGACCGGCCATGGACAAGGATAAATTTGGATGACCGGATGGTGACGTCGGCGATCTCCGGATTACCGATAAGGACAACGGCCGCCGGATGCTTGAGGCGCATCAGCGCGGTCTTATCCAACAGAACGTTGAAGGTTTCGGCATGGGCGGAAACGGGAATCAGGCTGACCGCCACCAGGAGCATCCATGTGAAGAAGGTTTTCGAAGTCATCATTTCAATCCTGTCAGGTCCGCGCCGACTTAGCCGCGCGGCCCCGCAAAAAGGGTATAAATCCTTACAACTTAACGGCTTAGCCTAGTCCTGACCGGTTAATTTTTGATTTACTAAAGGTCGCATTTTAGGCATTCCGGGTACTTCGACGCTTCCCTTGGACAATCTTGCGCCGCCGGTGTGGGGCGGATATAAACGGATTTCACTGGGTCTTGCCGCGCCCGCCCTTAATTTGTCACCCCGGCGCGCCGTTGTACGACAACATTTTTTTTCGAAGGCTCCCCATCGCCCATGATCGGCACCCTGAAAAGAATGACCTTCATCGCCGCATCCGCACTTGTCCTTTTGGGATGCGCTGCGGCGGATAGGAAAGCCAACCAAAGCAAGGCCATATCCAATGCCCTTGCGGAAGCCGCCTTTGGCGCCCAGCGCCAGTTCGAGTACAAGGCGGCCGCCGGTCACTACAAGAAGCTCTATCAGCGCCGGCCGGAAGACATCCAGGCGCTGATCGGCATGGCCCGCAACCTGCGCTATTCAGGATCGGTGAAGGAAGCCATCGTGGTGATCCGGGAGGGGATCAGGGAACACGGTGAAAAACCCGAACTTCTGCTGGAGATGGGCAAAGCTCTACTGGCTAATTCTTCCATCAGCGCCGCCCGCGAAACCCTGGAAAAAGCCCGCCAACTGGATCCCGGCAACTGGCAAGTCTATTCCACCATCGCCATTGTTTACGACCGTACGAACAAGCTGAAGGAAGCCCAGGAGCTCTATCGCAAGGCCTTGGAATTGTCGCCGGGCAACGTATCGGTGCTCAACAATCTCGCCCTTTCCCTGGCCCAGGCGGGAAAATTGGATCAGGGGATCGCGATCCTGGAAAAAGTTACCGCTGGTGCTGATTCAACGGTTCAGGTGCGCCAGAACCTGGCGTTGCTCTACGGCTTGAAGGGGGATATGGCGAAGGCTGAAAAGCTGATCCGGGAGGATCTTCCCCCCGACCTGGCGGCTGAAAACATCGCCGCCCTGAAGTCCCTCAAGTTCAAATAGAATTGTCGGCCAATTTGGTGACCGTTACATATCCATGACCTTGATGATCGCCGGCCCGATGATCACAAGGAACAGTGCCGGCAGGAAAAACACGATCATGGGAACGGTCAGCTGCGCCGGAAGGGACCCGGCTTTTCGTTCCGCCTTGGACATGCGGTCATCGCGGCTTTCCTGGGACAACACCCTGAGCGCCACCACCACCGGGGTACCATATTTTTCCGACTGGCCCAGGGCCGTGGACAGGGCCTTGGCCGATGGAAGGCCGGTACGGTCGGCAAAGTTCTGGTAAGCCTTGGCGCGGTCGCCCAGATAGGCCAGTTCGGCACTGGTCAGCCCGTACTCCTGGGAGAGGATGGGAGCGGATTCAGCAATTTCCTCGGTAACCTTGGCGAAGGCTCCTTCGATGGAAAGACCGGCTTCGACGCAGATGGTCAGCAGGTCGAGGGAGTCAGGGAATCCGCGGATCATCTTCGCCTGGCGGTTCTGGACCGCGTTCTTGACCATCAGATCGGGAAAGAAAAACCCGCCGGCGCCGGCGGCGGCGGCGGCTAGGAACTGGGCGAAAACGGGCAGGTTGAAGGATTCGGATACGGAAATATAGGTGAAGGCCAGAAGGGCGGTGATGACGGCCACCGACAGGCGGGCGACGACAAACATTACCGATGCGTTGGGGTGCCGCCAGCCGGCCCTGGCCAGCCTCCCTTTCAATTCCCGGGAAGCGATCATGTTTTGCAGCTTGAACCGTTCCAGCATGCTTCTGAGAATATCCACATTGGCGGATTTCTTCCGCAACTGGCCCAGCTTGGCGAACTCGTCCCGCTGCATCTGGCCCAGGGCTTGGCGGTGCCGGACCACGTCCTTCATGCGCGCCGCCCTCTGGTCCCGGGCCAGGAAAGGTATGCCAATAATCAAGATGGAGGCAAAACCGCCGACAAAGCTGAGGGCGATGATGATGGTTTCGGGATCTGTGGGCATGATGGCTTAATTCCTAGAAATCAAAGTTGATCATTTTCATCATGACGGCAATGCCCACGCCCATCCATAAGAGGCCGCCGGCAATCATGTAATTACCCATATCCGTGAAAAACAGGGGATTCAGATAATCGGGCGACATCATCGAAACCATGCCGGCGACAAAGAAGGGCAGGGAGCCAATGATGCCAGCGGAAGATTTCGCTTCACTGGACATGGACTTGATCTTGTCCTTCATCCTCTTGCGTTCGCGCAGAACGTTGGACAGGCCATCCAGGGTATCGGCCAGGTTGCCACCGGTTTGCTGCTGGATTTGAAGCACGATGGCGAAAAACTTAAACTCGGCGGTGGGCATGCGCTCAAGTCCGCGCGCCAGCAGGGTGTCCAGGGCGACGCCCATTTTTTGTCCCTCGACCAGCAGGAAGAATTCTCCCCCCACCGGTTCGGGCGCTTCGCGGCCGATGATGGCCAGGCATTCGCCGACGGGAAGGCCGGATTTTATGCCGCGGACCAACACGTCAATGGCGTTGGCAAAATTTTGGGTAAACTTTTTCTGACGGCTCCTAGCCATCATCTTCAGCCCCAATTTGGGCAGCAAGAAGGTGCCCGCGATTCCCGTCGGGATGGTTCCGATCGTTGGCAGGCCCATCAGCATGTAAATTCCAGCGCAGACTAGGCCGATGGTCGCGGAGACCATGAGAAAATTCTTAACGCTTACATCCAGGCCGGCTTGCAGAAGGTCAGACCGGATTTGATTGCGGCGGCGCTTTTTCTTCCCCTTGTCCTCCAGTTCCTGCAGCCGTTCCTGGATGCGGGCCTGACGGTTTCCGACCTGACGGTCACCGGTGACTCGGCCGCTTTTCGACTTGAGCCCATAGCTGGCCAGGCGCTTGTTGAGAATCATCCTCGGCTTGATGGTGAAGTAAAAAGCCGTGCCGAACAGGATCATGACCGACACCGCAAGACCAACGCCCAGGATTAAAAACACCGTGGTTCCACCGAAGAGTTCTGTTTGTGGCATTTAGGGTGCTCCCAATGATTCGGCCAGTTTGGCGTCCAGGCCGAAATACTTGGCGCGGTCCCAAAATACGGGCCGCAACCCGGTTGGCCGATGACGGCCTATGATTTTGCCGTTCTCGTCTTCGCCTTCGAAATCGAAGACGAACAGGTCCTGAAGGGTGATCACGTCACCTTCCATGCCCACGACTTCGGTGATGTGAGTAATTTTCCTGGAGCCATCCCTCAGGCGTGCGGCCTGGACAACCACGTTGATGGCCGACGCAATCTGTTCCCGCATCGCCTTGGCCGGCAGGTTGAAGCCGCCCATGGCGATCATGTTCTCCAAACGGGAAAGGGATTCACGCGGGCTGTTGGCGTGGACCGTGCCCATGGAGCCGTCGTGGCCGGTATTCATGGCCTGCAACAGGTCGAAGGCCTCGGGGCCGCGAACCTCGCCAACGATGATGCGTTCGGGCCGCATACGCAGGCAGTTCTTGACCAGATCGCGCATGGTGACTTCACCTTTTCCCTCCAGGCTGGGGGGGCGGGTCTCCAGGCGCACCACATGCGGGTTCTTGAGTTGCAGTTCGGCCGCGTCTTCGCAGGTAATCACCCGCTCGCCCGGCTCGATATAGTTGGTCATGCAATTGAGCAGCGTGGTCTTGCCCGAACCCGTGCCACCCGAAATGAGAATATTGCAACGGGATGTGGAGGCGATCTGCAATACAGTGGCGCCGGCTTCGGAAATGCTGCCGAATCTGATCAGGTCGGGCAGGGTGAGTTTTTCCTGGGAGAACTTACGAATGGTCAGCGCCGCGCCATCGATGGCCAGGGGCGGGGCAATGACGTTAACGCGGGAACCGTCCGCCAGACGGGCGTCGCAAATGGGGCTGGCTTCGTCTACCCGGCGGCCAACGGCGGTAACGATCCGCTGGCAGATGTTCATCAACTGGGCGTTGTCACGGAACTTGATGTCCGTCAGTTCCACCATCCCTTTGGTTTCGATGTAAACCGTGCCATAGCCGTTGACCATGATGTCGGCAATATCATCCCGGGCGAGCAAGGGTTCCAATGGGCCCAAGCCCAATACATCGTTGCAAATATCAGCGATGACCTGCTGCTGCTCCTGAGCGCTGAGCACCATGTTGCGCATGCTGATGACTTCGCTGACGATATCGCTGATTTCCTCCCTCGCCGCGTCCTGTGACAGGCTGCTCAGTTGGGCCAGGTCCACCGCCTCAATCAGGTCATTGAAGATGCTGACCTTGGCTTCCTGCAGCCGGTCGTCAAGGGGGCCGGTGGCCATGCCGTCATTGGCGGGAGGCCTTTTCCGGGCTACCGGTTTGGGCTCGGGTTTGGCTTCCGGTTTCGGCGGTGGCGGCGCCGACTCAGGCGCAAGATCAACAGCGGGTTTGGGCTCCCGGTCGGGAATGAGCTTGTGGGCGGGGTTCTGAGGCTCGCCGTTGGATGGCGTATCGACCTGGGGCGTGGTTGCAGGCCAAGCAGATGCCTCCGCTTCCACCAGCTTTTCAGGTGCGTTGGGCGGTGATTGAATGGGGGCCTTATCGGGCGCTGCGACTCCTCGTTTACCAAACATAACGGACTAGCGTTATTAACCGGTTGATTTCAAAAACGAAAACGCCGATTTTTTCGCCCCTTTCCCTTTCTTATTTTTCTTTCCGGCGACCAGCGTCGCCAAGCGGCCGATCTGTTGCGATGCCTTGCAGTTCTTGGCCGTCTGAATAATCATTTGTCCATTGTTGAGCGCGGTGCCGAAATTGGCGGGATCAAATGGAATAATGGCATCCGGCGCGGCGCTTAACGCCCCTTCAAAATCCTTGGCTGTCAATTCGACTTTCTTGGCCAGGCCGACCCGGTTCAGTACCAGCCGTGTCGGTGCCGAATCCCCCCTGGGGTGGGCTATGGCATCGTACAGGTTCTTGGTCTCGCGAAGGCTGATCAGGTCCGGATAGGCGGTAATCACCAGTTCGTTGACATCGGCCATGACCTCGCTGACCCAGGGCGTCCATTGGTGAGGCAGGTCGAGAACCACATAGGGAGACATCTGGCGAACCAGTTTCATCAGCACTTCAAGAGGCTCCAGGTCGATGCTGTAGTTTCCGCCCAGATTGGCGGGGGAGGGTACGACCGACAAGTGATCGTCGTATTTGAGCATGAACCGGGCCATCAACACGTCGTCAAGCCGGCCCGGTTGAGCCAGCGCATCAACCAAACTCTGCTTTTGCTGAAGGTTGAACGACAATGCGGCGGTACCGAAGGCAAGGTCCATATCGATCAGGATAACATTGTCATCTTGTTGTTTGGACAGGACATAGGCGGTGTTTGCCGCCATCGTGCTACTGCCCACACCACCTCTGGCGCCGACAAAAGCGATGACCCGGCCAAGCTGGGTGGCATCGGCTTCGGTAAACATGCCCTCAATGGTTTCGGCCATTTGCTGGGCAGTGATGTTAGAGGTGAAATATTCACTCAGTCCCATGCCGAGCAACTGCCGATAAAGATCAATATCGTTCTCCGGGCCGATCAGGATGACCTTGGAATCCGGCGAGCATACTTCCGCAAGCCCCTCAAGGGCTTGGTAAAGGTCATCTCCCGTGGCGTCGGTCTCGACGATCAGAATTTGCGGTGTTTCATTGGTGGCCAAATAGGAAATGGATTCCGCAAGACCGCCGGTATTCACGGCAATCTTCGAGTGTGAGAAAGCGCGCATTTCCTGCAGGCCCTGGGCTGCGGTGATTACGTTTTCGCTTCCAACAAAAGCGCCGATGGTGACTCTAAGAATGGCGACTCTCCCTTAAAATATAAGGCGGGGTGACAGAGGCTATTCGGTGCCTACTCCGGATTCTTCCTGTGTGGAAATTGTTGACCCGGTATCTTCACCGGCGAAGTATTGGAGGATCACCTGGGTTCTCCTGGTGGGGTCTACCGTGCCCGGAGTTTCGGATCGCACCAGGTCCCTGGGGTTTGAAACCATCAACCCGATATTTCGCTGATAGGCACAGCCGTAGTTGCTGTGGTTCGCATTGTTGGGCATATAGGACGATTCCGAGGACCAGTCACCGCAGATGGGTAACTGCGCCTTGTAACCCCGAAAACTGAGCACCACGGCATTTTTTCCGCCCATGGTGGACAGGCCGGGCTTCAAAATCACATCGCCGGGGCGCATGCCCGCGTTGATGAGCATGTCGCGCACGATTTTCCCTTTGGCTTCGGAGGCGGCCAGCCCAATACCGGGGGCCGTCAACACCAGCATGGGGCTTTGCGCCCGGCGGACGTAATCAACGACAAAAGCCTTGAGACGGGCTTGGTGGGTCAACGACACAGACCCGTCTTCCGCCGCTACGTTGACGGAGATAGACGAGGACTTTTTTACCACCTTTACAGGATGGGCTAATTCGGGATTGAAACTGTTCCACTGGGCGCCGCACGCCGAAAGGACGGTGGCGAAGGTCAGCGCGAAGACGAACTTCAGGCCCGGCATCGATCCCAGTTGGCTGGCGGCCCGGTGAATTTTCATGTACATCCGGTTACTCCATTATGTACCCGATTGGCCCGACGACGGTGGTCGGAAGCGCGGCACCCTTTCCATACTGGCCATGAAGCCGGCCAAACAGATACATGTCGGCGTCGCTGGCCGGAACAAATCCATCGGTGGGCAGGCTCAACGCGTTGGTCGTCTCAACCGGCTTGACGATATACGGGGTGACCATGACCACCAGTTCGGTTTCGTCATTCTGGAAAAGCTGGCTGCGGAACAGGGCGCCGAGTATGGGTATGTCTTTCGCCCACGGCGTGCCGCTGGCGGTCAAGGAATTTTCATCCTGAATAATGCCGGCGATCATGATGCTGCCGCCGCTGGGCAAGGTAACGGTAGTCTCTGCCCGCCGGGTCGTGAAACCGGTGAAGATTTCTCCGGATACGGTGTTGGTGACTGTATTCGCGGCGGAAATGCTCTCCGTTGAAGTGGAGATACGGAGGCTGATCTGGTTATTGGCCAATACCACCGGCGTGAAGGACAGGGAGACACCGATTTCATGCAATTCAAATATGGCGACGCCATTATCATCGACACCCGCCTGGACGGGAACCGATCCGCCGGCAAGGAAGTTCGCGGTTTCACCGGATATGGCGGTCAGCACCGGTTCGGCCAGGGTTTTGGTCAGGCCTTCGGATTCCAGGGCGCTGTAGGCGGCATTGCCGATGCCGAAGGCATTGATGGCGATGGTGCCCGTCGCCACGGGGTTGGTCACGGCGGCGGCGGCGGTGCCGGCGATCGTAAAGGCGGTATCGCCGATGCGGCTATTCGTCGTTGCGGTGATACCGAAGTCCTTGGTGACCGTGCGGCCAATTTCGGCGATCCGCACCTTGAGCATCACCTGTTGGTCGCCAAGAATACGAAGCATATTGACGATCGCGTCACTATCACCAAGATAGCGGGTAATGATTTGGGCCACATCCGCCGATTCCTTGGCCGAACGGACAACCCCGGTTATTCCCACAGAACCATTGATGCCGCGAAGCTCGATCTTGGCCTCGGGCATGAAAGCTTCGATCGCCTTTTGGGCGCCGGACAGGTCTATTTCAACGGATACCGTCATGTGCAGGATTACGTCGCCATTGGTGCCGACAAAGAAAACATTTGTTTCGCCGATGGCGTTGGCGACGATATAGGTGCGGGTCGGCGTCTTGACGATGACATCGGCGACTTCGGGATTGGCGATGATGACGTCACGGGCCGGCAGGGGCAGGTCCACAAGGTAGGTCTTGCCCAGGGGCAGGACCACTCTTTTCGGCTCGGAATTTGTTTCAGGCAGGGTAAAGGTCGTGGCCGTGGCGGGTACCACTTGTTGGGCATGGGCCCCGGTTGGCGAAAGTACGGTGCCAGCGGCTATAAGTCCGGCGGTGGCAACCAGTGCCAATAGAAATTGACGCATCATCCTAATACCCATCAATCCTAAAACGTTTCCGTGGTCGCTTGACTGCCCCGGTAGATGGTGATTCTACGCTTGTGCGATGGTTGGGACGAAGCAATCACAGGCATTGGCGCGGATGCCGCGGGCGTATCGGAAGCCTCACCACGGAACAGGGTCAGCAAAGACGGGCTGACTTCCAGGTCCGTCGTAAAGCTGGTCTCTTTGTCCAGTTGTTCATCAAGCGCCAAGCTGCGCAACACCAGGCTCAGGTCCCCCATCCGCGCCGATACGGAAATGACTTCCGCTTGGCGGGGGGTTACTTCCAATGTAGCGGTCTTGCCGACCTTGATGTTGTCGTCCGATTCGGAAAGGTTTTGGTCGATAGCGAGAATCCGAACATTGCGCAAAACGGTTTCGGCCACGTAACGCACAAGGCGTCCACCGATCAGACCGGATTCGCGGCCGATGCTATCGCCCTCGCGCTGAATATCCAGGGTCATGACCACATCCACACGGTCTCCCGGACGGATAAAACCCGAGGCGCTTTTCGCCGCATTGATGGGGATGGATACCGCCCGCATGCCGGAGGCAAGCTTGCCGGCCATGAAACCGGAGTTGGAGCGTTTGAAAACCTTCGATGCGGTTATCGGAACGCCGCGATCAATTTCCGACTTGACGATGCTGCCGACAAATTGCTTTTCGAGGCTATCGCTGCCCTCGACTTCGACGATGAAGTCGCTTTCAACGCCTTCTTCGGGCCACGGCTGCCAGCGCAGGTCGCCCGAGGTGACCGTCGAGCCCGCGGGCAAGGCCCGGTCGGTGACGAGGATCTTGGTTTTTGACGCCAGTCTTTCAGCGATAAACTGGTCCTGCTCGGCTTTTTGTTCGGAGAAATACTCCTTTACGAAGTACACGGTTCCACCGGCGGCCAGCAACGCCAAGGCAATAAGCCCTATCAGAACAGTACGCATGACGATCCAATTTCTCTGTTTACGAAAAACGATGACGGGTTATCGGATTCAGATTGCACTTCAACCAGCATCGGACGCGGGAGTTAAACTCGAAAACGATCGGCTCCGCCAAACTCCATCAGGAAATTCGCCGCTATTTGATTTTTAACGCCGCACGTCCTTTGATCGAATGGGGTAAAGAAAAACATTCCAGCGCGTAAAGCATTTTAGAGTTCAATTCCCCGAATCAATTTGGGCTCCAAGCCCGCGTTACCTCGCTTCTTTTGGGTCCTCAGATCTTTTTCAAAGGGGCAATCCAGTCCCCCCAGCCTCCGCCGGTATCTCTTGCAGACGCCATCCATGATTAAATATTAGATAAGTAAACAACCCGTAAAAATTTGGAAATTCACGGTTAAGCGGGCTTTGGATTGAACACGGAAATTGGAAGTGAACAGCATTTTCCTTCGATTTCCGGGCTGTAAAGAGGCGCTCCCACGAATCCAGCCGAAAAAGCAACGGGAATGAAAAGTGAATGTAATATTTGTCTCAAATACAGTGAAAATACAGCCACAACCCAAATAAACGATCACTTTTGTAAGTAAATACAAGTCGGCAGCCGGGCGGCAAAGAATCACCCAGCCCAAATCTTTTCGTTTTGGCGATGAGATAAACAGGTTACAAACCCATCATGCTCAGACTCGTTTACCCAGTCATTCTGTCCGGCGGCACCGGGTCCAGATTGTGGCCCCTGTCGCGGGCAAACTATCCCAAACAGTTTCTTGTCCTGGGATCTGCCCCGGGCGAGGCGTTGAGCCTGTTTCAGGAAACGGTGAAGCGCGTGGGCGGCGCGGGGTTCGCACCGCCACTGGTGATCGGCAACGGCGAGCATCGTTTCATTATCGCTGAGCAGCTTCGCGCCATGAACGTCACGGCGGAGCGAATTGTACTTGAACCGGTTGGCCGCAACACAGCGCCGGCGGTGGCCGCCGCCGCCCTGATTCTGGAACAGGTGGACCGGGATGCGGTCATGCTGGTGTTGCCCTCCGACCATGTCATCGGTCGGCGGCAGCGGTTCCGCGAAGCCGTTGACACCGGGAAGTCGGCCATATCCGGAGGCAACCTCGTCACCTTTTCCATTGCGCCGACGGACCCGGAAACCGGTTACGGGTATATCCGCCGGGGCGCCCCCCTGGAAGGGGTGGAAGGTTGTTTCCGGGTGGATCGGTTCATCGAAAAGCCCGATGCGGCGAAGGCCGCCGCCATGCTGAAGGAAGGCGGTTATGACTGGAACAGCGGCATGTTCCTGTTTTCCGTAAGAGGGTATCTGGATGAACTGGAGCGGTTGCACCCGCGGATTGTCGCCGCCTGCCGGGCGGCGGTGACGGAAGCAGAGGAAGACCCGGATTTCCTCCGCTTGGGCGCCCGGGCATTCACCGGCGCGGAATCCCTGTCGGTGGACTATGCGGTCATGGAACATACGGACAAGGCGGTGACCATACCGGCGGACCTGGGGTGGTCGGACCTGGGATCGTGGTCCGCCCTGTGGGAAATCAGCAAGCGTGATGGCGATGGCAATGTTCTGAACGGCGATGCCATGGCCATAGATACCCGGGATTCCTATATTCACAGCGAAGGCCGGCTGGTGGCGGTGGTCGGCCTTGAGGGCGTCGTGGTGGTGGCCAGCGACGACGCGGTACTGGTTGTGGGCATGGACAAGTCTCAAGCGGTGAAGCAGGCCGTGGCTCGGCTCGAAAAGGCCGGGCGCGGCGAATGCCTGCAGCCGCCCAAGGTTCACCGGCCCTGGGGAAACTATCAAAGCATCGATGCGGGAAGCCGCTTCCAGGTCAAACACATCATGGTCAACCCTGGGTCAAAACTGAGCCTGCAAATGCATCACCACCGGTCCGAGCACTGGGTGGTCGTCAGCGGGCGGGCGACGGTAACCCGGGGCGAGGAAATATTTGTTCTTGAAGAAAACCAGTCCACGTTCCTTCCCGTCGGCGTCAGGCATTCCCTGGAAAACAAGGAGCAGGTTCCGCTCAGTATCATCGAGGTTCAGTCGGGGGATTACCTGGGGGAAGACGACATCGTCCGCTTCGAGGACCGCTACGGTCGCACAGAAGAGGAAAATCAAAGCCCGGCGGATACCTTGGGTAGGCAGACCAGGAGATAGGAAGATCAGGCAAGGGGCTGGCCGGTCAGTGTTTACCGCCAGTACGGTGAGATTCGGCCAGGGATTTGACGAACCGGGACAGTTGCCTGCGTACCTGGGTGTTTTTAATCCTGACGTAATTATGCAATATTTCAATGGCTTCTTTGGAATTCAGGATGTCCTGATCGAAGTTGGCGCCGGCACTTTCGGACAGGCCGCAGGGGAGTGGTTTCTCCGGTAATTCCTCCGGCATTTCTTCGTGCAGATATTTAATACCAGTTTGCATTGATCAGAACCCATGAGCCCATTCTCTGAGAGTCTGACTCGAAACTCTACGTGGAATAACAATATCTTGCGAGTCGCCGTGTGACGAGTCGGATATGAGCGATGAGGAGCCATGCCTCGGCGGAGGCGATTGATTTTTCCCAGTCCTTGGCCAATCTACGGCAGCG
>JAJRSS010000096.1 GCA_024278615.1 Alphaproteobacteria bacterium | reverse complement strand
GCTGACATGGGTGCTTGAGCGCATCGCCGAGCACAAGATTAATCGCATCGACCAATTGTTGCCCTGGAATTACGCCAAAGAAACGGCCTGATCAGACCCCAATCAAATACAGCGGGGCGGGTTCACCGGACGGACACCAAGAAAGTGGCGGTTACATCCGTCAACCGACCTGGCGGCCGATGAAGGGACCGATAGCGTTCGCCAGGGGTAGGGGCAGTTTCTTCCAGGCGGCGATCATAAGCCGGTATTTCGGATTGTTGGGATTGACGTTCGGCATCGGCACACCGGCCCGCATCTTGAATTCGTGGATGACGGGGTGGGGCTCGAACCCCCAGTTTTTCTTGAAGGCATAGGGCCCGGTTCCCACCTTGCTGCGGCCGAAATCGAAGATTTCGTATCCCCGTTCCACCGCGTGGCGCATGAGTTTCCAGTACATGAAATCGTTGGCGCCGAGCTTGCGGGCTTCCGGGACGGACCCGGTGTAATAAGGTATGACCCGGTTACCGAAATAAAAACTGAGGACGCTGCTGATGGGCCGTCCATGCAGGCGGACGGTCAGGATATCGCAATCACCGCCGAAGACCCGGACCAGGTTCTCGAAATATCCGCGCGAGAACACCGGTGTTCCCAAGTTGCGAACGCTAAGGGCGAACAAGCCGAAAAAATCCGCGACATCCGTATCGATACCAAAGGACAGTTCGGATTTCAGGGCTTTCCTGACGACGGCGCGCTGCTTGCGCGGGATTTGTTTCAGGTTGGCGTCCTCACCGGACTCGATCGGGCGTTCGAAAGTGGCGTAGAGCCCTTCCTTCCACTTCCAGTCCCGGTGGGGACGGGCGGGGTCGCGGTATTCGATATAATCGGCGCGCAACTCGTTCATCAAGGCTTCGGCCCGGCTGTCAAGATGGGGCAGGGCTTCCGCATCCGTCACCGCCGGCGCGCCGGCGACGCAGTATGCATTGGCGACCATGCGGTTTCCGAACAGGGGACTCTTCATGTGAACCAGGGGCAGGACGCCCCGGATCACGCCACCGCTTTCGGCGTAAAGGTAATGGGCTTTTTGTTGGAAACTGTCTTCGATAACCCGCATCCACCCTGTCTTATGGAAAAATGTCGCCTCCGGGCAGGTATCGATAAAAGATTCCCAGTCCTCGATGGACCCGTCGTCCAGTTCTTTAATAATATATTTCAGCTCTTTATTTCCCGTTAGCTGGCGACTGGGAGGTCAGGCGAAAACGCGGTCCATGCGATGCCATTTGAAATCCTTTAGCAACCTGCCGAGCCGTCCTTCCATCCGGTCGAGGTTGGTATAGTGGCGAAACCGGGATTTCAAGGACAGGCCGTTGATCCTGGGTTGATGGGCATCCAATTCCCAGGGATGGAAATAGAAAATGCATGGCATGCGATCCGCGGAATTGACCCGCCTCATGGCCCATTTGGACAGCCCGTAGGGCAAGAGACGAAAATACCCCCCGCCGCCACAAGGGAAATTCCACCCCGCCACGCGGACCGTGGTGATCGGGTATTCCTCCACGCCCCCATTGCCCATGGGGTAAAACGGAACCCTGGGAGCATCCGGCATACCGTAAAAATCACGGCGTACGGGGTAGATGCTGGAACTGTAAGCAAAACCCTCCTCGGCCAGGATTTCAAAGGCCCATAGGCATTTCCTGTCTATTGAGAAAGTGGCGGCCCGGTAACCCTTGACCGGAACGCCGCCGGCGTCTTCCAGGATTTTCTTCGTTTTTCGAATATCGGCGCGAAAGTCTTCCGGGGTATGCTCGTTCACTCGTACATGGGAATAGCCGTGGCTGGCGATCTCATGCCCCTCATCGGCGATGCGGCGGACCAAGGGGCCAAATCGCTCGCCGACCCACCCCAGGGTAAAAAAGGTGGCCTTTACCCCGGCGTCACTGAAAAGGTCCAGGATCCGGTTGGTGTTGCGCTCCACCCGGGGTTCCCGGGCATCCCAGCCGCCGCGATCGACGTGGGCAGCGAAGGCCTGGACCTGATAATAATCTTCCACATCAACCGTCATCGCGTTGACCATTTGACCGCCACGCCGATCCGGAAAAACATCCTCCAGGTCAAATCGTTGAATTGGACTAAAGCCGGGGATGGTACGTTGCGACATGGAAGTCACGATTTCCCGTCCGCGTCTTCATCGTCTCTAAAAAATTCCAGGTACTGGGAAAGCATCACCAACGCCAGGCGAAAAGCCGAATCCCGGCGTTTCAGCCTCGCTTCGACTTCGTTCAGCTGCTTCTTGATTATGGCGATTTCGGCATTCTTTACAAAGTCCGAATCCGGAAGGGGTTGCTGGACCGAGACCGGCGCTACCGAGGTGTGGTCAAGAATCAACTCCGACTCATTTTGCAGATCGTCCGCGACCTGGACAACCGCGGCGGCATCCAGGTGGTGAATCTCTTCCAGGAAACCGTAGAGAAGGAGCCTGGAACAAAGAAGGTTTATACGCCTGGGAATACCGCCGCTGAACTTGTAAATCTCACTGAAAGCGTCGTTGGATATTTCAGGATCATTCGACCAATCGACGGAACCCAATCGGTGGCGGACATATTCCTCCGTTTCTTCGGCGCTGACCGGCCCCAGATGATAGGAGGCGATCACCCGCTGCCGAAACTGATCCAAGTCCGGATTGGCGAGCGTTCGCCTGAACTGCGGTTGACCCAGCAGAAAAACCTGGAGAAGGGCCTGACCGTCGGATTGAAAATTGGAAAGCATGCGCAGTTCTTCCAAGGATTCAAAAGACAGGTTTTGTGCCTCATCAACCACCAGAAGCGCGCGGCGCCTGAGCTTGCGTTGCTCCAGGAGAAAGGCTTCGATCCGTGCGAGCAGGGTCGCCTTGTCGGCTGAATCCGTTTCCAATCCGTAGGAATTGGCCGCCATGCGAAGGGTGTTTTCAGCATCGAGTTGGGTGGTTACGATCGTTGCCGCGACATACCGCTTGGTATCAAGAGTGGAAAGCAGATGGCTGACGAGAATTGTCTTCCCGGCGCCCACGTCACCGGTAACGATAATAAAGCCCTCTTCCTGCTTCAGGCCATAGGTAAGGTAGGCCTTGGCGCGGGTGTGAACAGTGCTACTGAAAAAGAAGCGTGGATCAGGAGTCAGCTGAAATGGCGCCGCCTTAAGCTTGTAAAAATCAACATACATGAATGGCGCTAAAAGCTTTTGCTCAAGTGAATTGAAATCACATTTTCACTTAAATCATCACCGGATTCAGAACTGCGATTCAAATATTTATAAGAAATAGACCCATTGAGCGATTGGGCGAAGGAATAACTGTAAGTCGCGTTCCCATTGAAAGTGGTGTCACCGCCGTTGGCGGTGCGGCTTTCAAGGACGGTGGAGTAATTCGCCGATAAACTGGCGTTGGCGCTGGGTGTCAACTTGCGGCTGAAACTGCCGCCCATGGACATGGTCTTGTCGGAACTATCGCCGGTGCCGAAGGTCCGGGAAGTATGGTTCAGGGAAAGGGAAAAATTGTTCCGGCCCCGGGAACCCGATAATCCCATGGAGAAGTTTTCCGACTTGAAGGTAGTATCCACAAGGTCGCCATCCTGGAAGTTTGGATCAACCGGCAATCCCGTATTCGGGTCGATGAAGTTGCCATCTCTATCGACAAACAGGTTGTTAAGGTTGTTGTTCAGGGCTTGCTGCTGGGTCTGCAGGGTGACCGTATAGGCCGCTTTCAGGCTAGTGCGAGGCGAAATGGCGTAACTGAAATCACCGGTAATATCCTGGCTGTCGAATCTCGAGCCATATTCCAGGCGAAGGGAAGTTCTGGGGCCGGGATTGAGGCGGGCGCCACCGCTCCAGAAGAAGCCGCTATTGGCGTCGGCATCGATGGATTCGTCTGAAAAATTTTCGAGACCGGCCGTTCCCAGAATGGATATGAACCTGTTGAATTTATACTGGCCAGTCGCGGTTGTCGTGTTTCGCTTGGATATGAGTTCATCCTGACGATAGGAAAAGGTAGTTTGGCCGGTAAACGTCCAGGTAAATCTGGTGAAACGTCGTCCGCTTTGCGTTTTGGCGGTTATCGCATGGGTCCTGTTTCCAGCCGGCCGGGAACTGTCTGCTCCGGCGTCCGTAGCCAGGAAACGCGCATCGCTAAAACTGTAACTTAGGCTCGATGTATTCCAGCCATCAAAACCGTATCTTAAGGTAGGCGAAATCGAATAATTCACAACCTGTGTCTGATTGCTTGATGTCAATCGTTCGGTGGCGGTGATCGTTCCGCTTCGGGAAATTATTTCCTGGCTTGTGGAAGCTCTTGCATTAACGAATAACAAGTCTTCGTAGAGCTCGATATTTCCGCTGCCCGACAGATTGTGCCGAGCGCCATCCAGTTGACTGTTCTTCGCGTGCTTGTCGAAGGACAGGCCATAATTAAGATTTAGATTTGCCCGTGCTCCACTGCCATTTATTCCGACCCCAGTGCTGGCGGTGGTTATGAAATCACTTTCTTTTTTGCCGGAAGTCGTTGACGTTGCGTTGTCCGTGTAGGTTTCGGTAAGGGAAATCGAGGGAAGCACGATGTCCCAATTACCGGCGGCCGCGGGTTGGGGCAGGACAAGCAAGGACAGGACCGTAAACGCAATCAGCCCTTCCATAGGACCATACGCCTTACAGGCGGTTCTGATGCCCTTGAGCATTCGGTTTATGCCGTGGCGATAAAACATGATGCCGCCACCATAGAAACAGAACGCTCTGCCTCTATGACCAAAAGAGAAAAAGGGAGAGGCATGGCAATCTGACACTCCGCCTCAACCGTTTCACAGTCAGGCCTGCCTGAAAAGCGCATCGCCTGAGCCGATGGGCCGATCAGAACCAGCTTTGCGGCACGATCAGAACGTCACCCGGCAATACGGCCACGTTGGCGGACACATCACCTTCCTTGAGCAAATCGTCAAGCCGCACTTGATAGGTTTTTTCACTTCCGTTGGTACGGCGCAGGATTACGGCACGATTGCCGGCGGCGAAATCCGTAAGGCCGCCAACCGTGATCATGAGGTCCAGGACCGTCATGTTCTCGCGAAAGGCGATAGCCTGCGGGTTAGCAGCTTCACCAACGACCCTTACCTGCTGGTCGTATGGCCCAAGGAAGCCGGTCATGATGATTGTTACAATTGGATTTTGAACATATTGCCCCAATACCTTTTCGATCTCCCGCGCCAGCTCGGTAGGCGTCTTGTTGGTGACCTCCAAATCCTCGATCAGCGGTACCGAAATTCGACCGTCGGGGCGAACCACCACACCCGTAGAAAGTTCGGGGTTGCGCCAAACGAAGATCGTAAAGCCATCGCCAGGCCCGATCCGGTAAAAGGGCTTTTCTGATACAGTGCTGGGCGCACTGGGCGCTTCTTCGAGGTTGGCGCAGGCCGCAAGCCCAAAGGCCAGAAAAACGAGAAAAAACGACCTGATTTTCGACTTGATTGACAATTGGAAAAACACGATTTTCCCCTTTACCCTTGGTTCGCCGAACTATCCTACACTATACCATGGCATGCAATAGAGATGCCCCATCGATCAATTAAAAAACAAGAGAATCCTTAGGATTTGGCACCGAAAAAGGCCCGATAAGGAGCCAATTGACCTATGGCCCAAGGTCAAGCGCCATGCGGTTCCATGTTTTCCGCCGTCGATTCCATGTTTGAACACAAAAAAACCTTAATTCTTTGCCGTCATTGAGGCGGAGCGCATAGCTAACCAAAGGTAGATAAAGATAAAAAAATCATCGAAGGGGGTAGGAAAAAATAGCTATTAGCACCGCCATGTTAGCTGTTTATCCATTTTTAGGCCCTATTAAGAACTTATCCGATTGTATTTGAATAAGGTTAACAGGCAACTTCGGCTGTTAAATATCCAAAACCACCAAATATTTATTATCCCATACCCTATTTGAGGGATGCTTCCAGACTGGTTTAGGTAATATTGTCTCCTCAATAAAATGACTTTCCCTACTTTATCGGACATAAGGATTTGCGGCGGGCAATGCCGGGTTGAAAGATATTCTGCCGGAATAATTTTTTGCGATAGGTTGATTTTATGAACGAGACCATTGCCCTCCTGCTCTCCTATATCCCCGCATTCTGGCGGCGGCGCTGGTTAATGCTGTTCGTGGTCTGGGGGGTGTGCCTGGTCGGTTGGGCGGTCGTCGCCTTCATCCCGGACCGGTATCAGTCCTCGACCCGTATTTTCGTCGATACGGACAGCTTGCTGCGTCCGCTTCTAAGGGGGCTGGCGGTTGAAACCAATGCGCTTCGTCAAGTGGAAATAATGAAGCAAACGCTGATCAGCCGTCCCAACCTCGAGAAGGTTATCCAGATGGCTGACCTGGGGCTGGATAGTACCAGCACCGCCGGCACGGAAAGAATTATCGCCCGCATACGAAGCAATGTCGGTGTCGCCTCCAGCAGGAACAACCTGTTCTCGATACGCTTTGCGGATACTGACCCCAAGGTTGCGCAAAAAGTCGTGCAGGCCTTCCTCACCATTTTCGTTGAAAGCAATCTTGGAACCAGCCGCAGGGATATGGATTCCGCCCAGCGGTTCATCAACGAACAGCTTGATATCTATGAAAAACAGTTAAACGAGGCGGAACAAAGGGTATCCGACTTCAAGCAGGCCAATATTTCGCTTCTGCCCGGCGATCGCGGCTATTACGCTCACCTGAAGCAAACCAGGGATAAGCTTGCCCTGTATCGCGAACAGCTTGCCGACGAGGAAGCGGTAGCCGGAAGCCTTCGCGCCCGGTTGAAGGAAGTCCCGGAATTTCTTGAGTTCGCCACGTCCTCGGAGAAATTCGGCCGCGGACCGCCATCCGGCTTGAGCGTTCGGATCATGAATATTGAAACATCCCTAGATGGACTGCTTCTCAGGTATACGGAAAAGCATCCCGATGTCATCGCCGCCCGCAGGCTGATGGAGGAATTGCGCCGGCAGTTGAAAGAGGAGATGGAGCAGCCCCTCGTGGAGGAGGACGCCGACGGAAATAATGGCGCCGCCAAGGGCAAGGACAGGGTGCCGAACGAAATCTATCAAAACATCAAGCTGCAGCTTGTCGAGGTAGAGACGCGGATCGCTACATTGAAATCCCAGGCCGCCAGACAGAAGGCGAGAGTTCTTGAACTGGAAAAAAACCTCAGCAGAGTTCCCGAGGTAGAGGCGGAACTGGGGCGGCTTACCCGCGATTATGGTATTATCAAGAAAAACTACACGGCGCTGTTGGGGAGAAAGGAAACGGCGATCCTTTCGGAAAATCGGGATGAAAAGAGCGATAAGGTAAAATTCCGGATTATCGATCCTCCCAGCCTGCCGACCGTGCCCACGGGCGTTAAGCGCTCGACCTATCTGACCATGGTGCTGGGTATTGGAATATTGATGAGCCTGGGGCTGGGCGGGTTTATTGCTACCGCCCAGTCTACGTTTTTCAGCGTACTCCGCCTTATGCAGGCAACTGCCCTGCCGGTATTGGGAAGCGTAACGGTGCTGGCCCATTCATCCAGGCAGAGATCCTGGCGTGTGGTCAGGCTTGGTACGTTTTTACTGGGTTGCTTCGCATTGATCGGGTCGTATGGCGGCTTGATGGTGGTGGAGCGGAATATCGGCCTGCCCAATGTGATCCCGCCCGAAGTGGCGGCAAAAGTTTTGGAACGGCTGCCTTCGGCACTGGTTGAGCGGTTGCGGTGAACCTTGCGTTTCCCGATACCCCGAATATGCATTCAAGAAAGTAAATTGGTTGATTGCTCATGGACATGATTGAAAAAGCGGTACAGCGCCAAACGGGGAAAAGCAAAAAAGCTTCCTTGGTTGAGCGGGCCGCGGAGAAACTCGGCCGGGAGGCTGCCGAAGCTTTACCGGATGCTGTGGAAAGCACTTCCCCGGCGGAAGCCGCCGTTAACCCGGTTCCACCATCCCGGAAGGAACATCCTCCTGGGCAGGACAGGGCGGAGGACAGGGATGAAGCCGGCACTAAATGGCTGGAAATCGATCTTGACGCCCTGGATGCCGCTGGCATGGTTACCCCGCGCGGCGCCCGAAAACGGGTTGTCGAGGAATATCGGGTTATCAAGAGGCCACTACTTTTAAAGGCATTTCAAAGCGGTGAGCAAACCGTCAAAAACAGTAATATGATTATGGTAACCAGCGCCCTGCCGGGAGAGGGCAAGACGTTCAATTCCATCAATTTGACAATGAGTATCGCCAAGGAGAGGGATCTCCACGTTCTTCTTGTCGATGCCGACCTGAGCAGACCGAACATTTGCAATATGCTGGGGGTGCACGCGGACAAGGGGCTTGTCGACCTTCTGGAAGACGATAGCCTTGACGTATCCGAAGTGATGTACAAAACCAATATTGAAAACCTGTCGATCATACCCGCGGGCCGGGCTCACTCCATGGGAACGGAATTGCTGGCGAGTGAGCGCGCCGAGCGGGTGATGCGGGAAATGGCCACCCGGTACTCCAATCGAATAATCATTTTTGATACGGCGCCTGTTCTGGCCAGCAGCGAAGGCGGGGCGCTTTCCCGTCATGTGGGGCAAGTTGTATTTGTCGTGGAATCCGAGAAGACGAGTGAGGGGGCGGTCAAGGGAGCGCTCGATGTGTTGAGCTCTTGTGAGAGTATCGGGCTGGTTCTGAATAAGTCCCGAACGATTCTCGCATCCAGCCCCTATGCCCAATACTACTACGGGTCGTATGGATCCTACTACTATTACGGCGCCGACCGGCACAGGTAACGATCGTTAGAAGGACCTGAAGTCAGCAAAGGTTGCCCTATGCGTGGCCTGGATATCTCGCGGTGGGAAAAGTGCCGGACGAACGTATATT
>JAJRSS010000095.1 GCA_024278615.1 Alphaproteobacteria bacterium | reverse complement strand
GCCAAGGACAACCCTGAGAGAAGCACCTCTTGTCCATTTCGAGGAAACCCGTAACCGGGCCGCCGAAACGGATCGTCATGTCGGCAACCGCATCCGCGAACGCCGGATCATGATGGGCCTGTCCCAGCAGCAGATGGCCGAACTTGTCGGCGTCACGTACCAGCAAACTCATAAGTACGAGCACGGCATCAACCGCATTTCCGCCGGGCGGCTGTATGAGATCGCCCAGACCCTGAGGGTTCCCGTGAGCTACTTCTTCGAGGGCCTCGAGAATCCCCCCGGCGAGGAATTACTGACCGACCGGCAACGCATGTGCCTGGAGTTGGCGCGGAATTTCACCGAAATTCACGACCAGCGCCATAAGGCCGCCTTGAGCCAGTTGGCCCGGGCGCTGGTTCCCCACTGAGCCGGATATCCGGGCCAAATAACCGGGCCAAAATCCGGGCTAGGCCGGCGAACCGTTCAGCGCGCCAGCACCAGGGTTTGCCAGTCCTTGACGGTTATCCGCCGCACCAGGACGAGCCCCAGGCGCCGGTGGGTGGCAAGCACCCGGTTTGAATCCCTGACCAGAAATCCGGAAAGGACGGCGACGCCGTCCTGGGTCAGGTGTCGGCCCAGGTCCCTGGCCATATGACAAAGGGGATTGGCCAGGATGTTCGAGACAATCAGGTCAAAGGGCGCCCCGGCGCCCAGTTCCCGGACGGCGTAGCCGTCGCCGGCGAAGGCCCGGACCAGCCGCCCCAGCGTGTTGAGCCGGGCATTTTCGCGCGTCACCTTCACCGCCCTGGGGTCCACGTCCACCGCCGTCACCGCCACCCGCCAGGTGCGCGCCATGGCCAGGGACAGGATGCCCGACCCGCATCCCATGTCCAGGGGCGCCCGGAAGCGCCGGCGGCCTCCCCCACTTGAGGCCAGGCCATCCAAGGCACGCAGGCAGCCCAGGGTGGTTTCATGCTGGCCCGACCCGAAAGCGGCGCCGGCATCCACCCGCAGGCCGATCTTTCCGGCGGGCACCCCGCCTTGGTGGTGGGAGCCATGAATGAAATAGCGCCCGGCGATCGTCGGCGGCAGGTTGCGCAGGCTTTCCGCCACCCAGTCCCGGGCCGGCACCCGGCTGACGTGGAGTTCGGGAACCGCCACCCCCTGGGCGGCGGCGACCAGGGACAGCGCCACGCCAATGGCCCGGGTATCGGGTTCGGCGGCTGAAAACCCCTCGACATGCCAGTGGGTCCGGGAGTCGGTCACGTACCAGGACACGGCGTCGCAGTAGGGATCGAAAACGGCCTCGAAGGCGGGCGCGGCTTCGGTGGCGACCGCGACCTCAAGCCTCCAGACCGCGGCATCGGCGGCGCCGTTTCCGGTCATGGCCCGGTCATGGTTCAGACCGCCTCGACGAAACTGTCCACCACCTTCTTGGTGCCCGCCTTTTCGAAGGCGATTTCCAGCTTGTCGCCGTCCCGGGCGAGGATCAGGCCATAGCCGAATTTCTGGTGGAAAACCCGCTGGCCGGCCTGAAAGGCCGAACGGGGTTGGTCGCGGTGTTCCACCCGCCACGGCACGTCATCAAGCATCTTTTCCCGGCGCCCGCCCCGGCCGCGCCACCGGCCCATGGTCATCCGGATCAGGTTTTCGTCAAGCCCGCCACCGCCCCAGCCGCCCGGATGGAGGCCCGTTTGGGCCGCATGTTCCACATGCTCCGCGGGCAATTCGCCGATAAACCGGGACGGAATGGCGCTTTGCCACTGGCCATAGACCCGCCGGTTGGCGGCGAAGGAAATAAACGCCCGCTGGCGGGCCCGGGTCAGCCCGACATAGGCCAGGCGCCGTTCTTCCTGCAAGCCGCCGGTGCCGCCTTCATCCAGGGCGCGGGGATGGGGAAACAGGCCTTCCTCCCAGCCGGGCAGGAACACCGTTTCGAATTCCAGCCCCTTGGCGGCGTGCAAGGTCATCAAGGTAAATTTATCGTCATCGGACGACGCGTCGTTTTCCATCACCAGGCTGACATGTTCGAGGAAGCCTTGCAGGGAATCGAACTCCTGCAGGGCGACCACCAGTTCCTTGAGGTTTTCCAGCCGCCCGGGCGCGTCGGGGGTTTTGGTCATCCGCCACATCGTCGTGTAGTCGCTTTCATCCAACACGGTCTCGGCCAGTTCCGCCGGCGGCATGACGCCCATCAGGCCCCGCCAGCGTTCGAAATCCTGCAGCAATTGGGTCAGCGCCCGCCGCGCCCGGGGTTGCAGTTCGTCCGTTTCCACCAGCCGGATCACGGCGCGGGTGAGGGAAATGCCTTCGGCCCGGGCCAGGTGGTGGATGACCTGCAAGGTGGCCTTGCCCAGGCCCCGCTTGGGCACGTTGACGATGCGCTCGAAGGCCAGGTCGTCGTCCGGCTGGGCGACGACGCGAAGGTAGGCCACCGCGTCGCGAATTTCCTGGCGCTCGTAGAAGCGGGGGCCGCCCACCACCCGGTAGGGAACGCCCAGGGTGATCAGCCGTTCCTCGAATTCACGGGTCTGGAAACTGGCCCGCACCAGGGCCGCCATTTCATTGAGGGAATTGCCCTTGCCGTGCAGGGCTTCGATTTCCTCGCAGACCACGCGGGCTTCCTCCTCGCCGTCCCAGACGCCGCGGATGCCGACCTTTTCCCCTTCCCCCAGGTCGGTCCACAGGGTCTTGCCCAGGCGGTCCTGGTTGTTGGCGATCAGCCCGGAGGCGGCGCCCAGGATATGGGGCGTGGAGCGGTAGTTGCGTTCCAGCCGGACCACCTTGGCGCCGGGAAAGTCGGTTTCGAAACGGAGGATGTTGCCGACCTCGGCCCCGCGCCAGGAATAGATCGACTGGTCGTCATCGCCGACGCAGCAGATGTTCTTATGGGATTGGGCGAGAAGACGCAGCCAAAGGTATTGGGCCACGTTGGCGTCCTGGTATTCGTCCACCAGGATGTAGCGGAACCGCGCCTGGTATTGTTTCAGGATATCCGGCCGCTCCTGGAACAGAGTCAGGCAGTGGAGCAGCAAATCGCCGAAATCGCAGGCGTTGAAATCGAGCAGCCGCTGTTGGTATTCGCGGTAAATCTTCAGCGACAGGCCGTTGGCGATTTCCCCTTGTTCATTGGCCGGCACTTTGTCCGGGGTCAGGCCCCGGTCCTTCCAGCGCTGGATGACGCCCAGCACGACGCGGGCGGGGGAATATTTTTCATCGATGTTGCGGGCCTGCAGCAATTGCTTGACCAGCCGCGCCTGGTCGTCCTGGTCGAGGATGGTGAAATTGGTCTTCAGGCCCACCGCTTCGGCGTGGGCGCGCAGGATGCGGGCGCCGAGGGCGTGAAAGGTGCCGACCCACCACCCTTCCACGTCCCGCCGCAGCAGCCCGGCGACCCGTTGGCGCATTTCCCGGGCCGCCTTGTTGGTGAAGGTGACGGCGAGGATTTCCCACGGCGGGGCCAGCCCCATGATGGCGATATGGGCCAGGCGGGTGGTCAGCACCCGGGTCTTGCCGGTGCCGGCCCCGGCCAGCACCAGAAGGGGCCCTTGCGTCGCCTCGACCGCGTCCCGCTGGGTTTCGTTCAGGCCCTCCAGGTGGGCGTCCAGGCGGGTGGGCGGCATGGAATCCGGCCCGGAAACCGCGCCCCGGGAGGCGGCCCCGTGCTCAACCGGGGACGCCGCCGGGGCGGCGGATTGGGGAATCGCCTGGGGAACATCCGCCAGTTCGAAAGGATCGGACATGGTTGCTGTATAGCACGGGCCGGGCCGCTGTCTCTGCCTTCCTGTGATGGGGACCCCGCGCCCCCTTGGGGACTTAAAACAGCCCGAAACCCGGCCGGTCCCGTGGCGGGAAAGGGGAGAGGAAGGGATGGGTGTCGCCTTTTGGGCGGCGAAAAGCTCGAAAAAGCGCCCAAAAAGCCCGCTAAAGCACGGAAAGATACACGCCTTTCGACCATAACCCGTTGATTCAAAAGAAAACAGGCCGTTTTCGCTTAGGGAAATATACTTATTTGTATGCATTTGTACTCATTTTCCCGGCTAACCTTTTGATACAAAACAAAACCCATTTGCAACACCCAAAACACCCGTTTGCGACACCCAAAATGTTGGCTTTTGTTAACAGGAACCGGGTTTCGGAAACAAAAAAACCCACCTTCCCCGGACTCACGGGCGTCCGCGCCCGGCGCACCGGGCGGCCTTTATGAAACAGTACAAAACAAGAACATACGATTGCGCTTCAAGGAAGTCAAGGAAAATAATCCGAAAGGGCGGCCTGTACTCGTGGTGAGATAAGGGGCCGGCAAAAAGCATCCAGGAGCTACGGTCCTGGCGCGGAATATTCTGTTTGGCAAAACCCGAACGAGAGCATCCGGGTCTGTATTCCAGCCGACAGTGTTGCAAAACTATTTTCGGACCATTGGGACGCAAGATTGATTCGTTCGGTGGTTCCTTTGGGCAAAAATGATTCGTGGCCGAGACGGTTTCGATTCTATCGTTGCGCCGAGGTGGTCGCAGTCAGAGTTTTGCAACAGAATACAGCCGACAGAGGAAGTTCAGGAGAACACCGCCGAACAGCCATTTCTTGGCCATTAACCAACATCGGAGTTCGAGGGAGGTAAACCGTGGCTTGAGCCATTGAAACTATCGCCATTTAAACTACGAGGGCGGTGGCTATGTAATAGATGCAGTATGCCAGTAGATGTCAAAACTATTGCCTATTTGCCTGGCCGATTTTTATACCCTCGTTCTTGAAATCGATCCTTATCGTTTCATTCACACAATCGATAGGGTGTGCGGTCGCTAGTCCCGAGTTTTCTTCAAATGTGATACGGGGGTTACCCGTTTGCTGACTAACTGCAACATCGGTATAGGGTAAATATCCACTCACTATTCCGATGAGATATGAAGCGCCTTGCCCCTGTGTTCCCTTAATCGCAGTCACTTCCGGCCTAGTAACGACCGGGCCGCCACTGTTCCCCGGGAATATCAAGGTATCAACGATGATGTTGTCACTGAGTTTTATGTATGTATCCTGGATTCGAGCGATAGGGCCTCCCCTTACCATGACGGCGTTGCGCTTGTTGCCCACCAATCCCATAGGAAATCCCAAAATAAATGTTGGGTCACCTTCCTGGATGCCTAGCGACCTCAATTTCTTAATGTCTGCTGCGTGATCCGTGCTGAGAAAATAGCTGAATTGAATCTTTTCATTTCGAAGTACATTAATATCGATAGGTATAACTCCAACGTCGATTTCAGGCTTGGGGTGGGGCACCCAAATCGGCGTGCCGTTTTGGTCCTCCAAGTTGATGTGAAATTTTCTCGCGTAGGCGCGTCCCCGTGGATTAAACCGGGCTATCATCTTCGTCTGTCCCTCAAAGACATGACGATTTGAAACTAGATACATTCTATATTTCTGATTTTTAGCTCGATGATGGGTTATGCGGTGTCCGTAGATGAAGCCGGAGGCAACCCACTGCTCACTTGATTTTTTTGGAATACCCAATGCAACAACTGCGTTCATATACTGCGGATTGAGAAGGGCCATCTTCGAAACCTCTCTGGTGCATAAAAACGGAATACAAATACTACTCGCAAAACAAGAAACGAGTTTTATTTTTTCACAAGCACTGTCAGCAGCGAACTCAGATCTTCAGCTTTGTTGTTGGCTGAGCCAAACCGAAAAGACCTCATAGTTGCGTGTGGTTCAGCAAATACGTTGATGTTTGAATTATCGCCTCACTTCAATGTCCGCTATGGTTCGATACTGTTGATAACAGTCGGGCAAAGACAACTGTCGCGCAACATAAGAATCCAGGGTGCATCAAGGACGAATCATTATTGCGGTGTGGGTCCTCTTCGCGAATCGATATTGCGTTCCCGCATCTCGAAAATAGTTTATCAACAGCATCGGTTAAAAATGAAACATTTGCCGGGACCGGATTGCACGTCCGAAGCCGGGGTTAAACCGGACCTGTCGTGGGCATGGCGGGATGGCCCGTTTGCAGCCGGACTGAGACATTTCTCCCTTCTCCTCATTCAGTGCCCGCCAATGCCTGTAAAAAAATTCCACCCCTTTATTGATCGTGTGATTGAACGATTTTGGTGGTTCATCGTGGTTTTCTTAACTCATCCCGGCGAGCGAATGAACTGACTCGGGCCTCGCCCTTCGACAGGCTCAGGGTGAGGCCCGATTTGTATATTAGGCCCTTATGATATATTGAGTGGGCTGCGGCCTTTAACAAGGCGCACCTGAACCACCCCGGTATTCTTAAGGACGATTCGATGAAGATACGTCAATGGGTGCCGCGCCTGATGACCCTCTGCCTGATGGCCGCCGCCGTCTGGGCCTTCCCCGGTGCGGCCCGCGCCCAGCAGACACTCGATTATCAGCAGGTCACGATCGAGAAATCCTGGTGGTGGGACGAGGCTTGGTGGAAGGACGGCAAACTGGACGCGCCCGAAAATTTCGATGTCGTTAAGCGCGATATCAGTTACATGAGTGGCGATGTCGAAGTGCCGGCGATCCTCTACCGCCCGAAAAAGGCCGGAACATATCCCGCCGTGCTATTCCAGCATGGCCGCGCCGGCCTTATTGACTGGGTACAAGGCCACGCCCGGCGTTTGGCGGCGCGGGGGTTCACCGTGCTTGCTCCCGATATCTATGCCGGGCGGTTCATCGACCCTCGCCCGATCGAACATGATTACGTACTCGAAGACGACGTCAATGCCGGGCTTTCGTTTCTGTTAACGCTGCCCGACGTGTCGACGACCCGGGCCTGCCTCTATTCCCATACGCGGGGCGGCTATTACACCTTGAAGGTAGCGGTCACCAAGGGCCGCCAGGACGACGCAGCGGCGTGTTACGTGTCCTATTATCCACACATGCAGGACCCTAACGCGCCGGAACCGATGCAGGTTTACCGCTATGCCACCGAAGCCGACGACCTGAGGATTCCGACGATGATTTTTATCGGCGAGAACGATCAATACCAGCGCCGCCGCTCCGTGGAAACGGCGGTCAACGCCATGTTGGCCCTTGGCCGCGACGTCAAACTGTTCGTCTATCCCGGTGTCGGGCGCGGTTTCGATTTCCGACCTGAAACGGTGCGCACGCTGGCCGACGATCTGGCCGCCCGCGACGCCATCCGCCGGGCGGAACTGTTCATGCGCAAGCACTTGGCGCCATTTGCCAGATAGGGGGAGTGAGCGGGCACGATGATCGCCATGGCCATGGTGGTCATCGTAATAATCTCCATGGCCGTCATCGTCGCCGTCATCACCATGGTCGTCGTGATGATACCGATCATCATCATGCTGCCGATACCGATGACGACGACGGTGGTGTTCGGACCTTATACCAGGAAGCGGTGATGACTGCTCATTGACGGCATCCTTCGACACGCCGCTTCGCGGCGGCTCAGGATGAGGAAAAATTTTGTTATCAAACACTTACCCCTCATGCTGAGGAGGCGCGGAGCGCCGTCTCGAAGCATGGCCATAGGTCTTTATCTTCGCTCCTTAGTATTATCGCGCCGGCTCTTCACGCCGAAGCCGGAAGCCCGGATAGACGAAGGCGGCTTTGATCGTTTCGCAATCCTTTTCGGAAACGCCTTGGCGGCGGGCTGTTTCATGCCAGATGGCTACGATGCGGTCTTCCATGACGGCGATCAGGCGTTCCGCTTCTTCGCGCCTGAGGAAGAAGCGGGCGCTTTGCGAGAGCAGGTTTTCGGCATTGGCGTAGCGGCCCGCGTCGCCGCAGGTCATCGCCAGGTCGCGCCGTTCCACGCTGACCGGCATCGATGGCGTCAGGTCATAGGCCGGCGAAAGTTTCCAGTCGTCGCCCTTTGCGATCACGGCATGATTGCGCGGGTGATCGTCGATGTTCGAGATCAACGCATTGAAGCACATGCGGCGGAACAACTCGGCGGCGTCCTGTTTCGGTTCGGCGGAGATGCGGCGCAGCTCCTCGGCCATCAGCACGTATGACCAGCGCTCGCGGCGCCGATGCGTTTCTTCGGCGCGCAGCAGGGTCAGGCCGCTGATCATGCGTGCGCGGACGTACCCGCCTTTCGTTTTTTCGCGGTCGAAGCGCTTTACAAGCAGCACGTCCCGTTCGCCCACCGTGATGATCCGGCTTTCAGCGCTCCGGATTCCACAGGCGCGGGCGAGCACGAGCATTGCATGCTCGGCGCGCGCATGGTTCCACTTGTCGTCCGGGCGATTGAATTTCGCGACCCAGAGCCCGTCGTCATCTTCGACGACGGCCTTTGGCCTTGCCCCGCCCATCGACGTGCCGATCAGCATCAGATCTTCCACCTGATCGGCCTCGGGGCCTTGCCGCACCTCTTCATCAGCGATGATCGAGTCGGCAATGCGGAGCAGTTTTTCAAGGTTGAGCGTTTTGTTGAAGCGCCGCCTGGGGGCCGGCGGCTCCGGACCCAGTCCGAATCCCAGCGCCCCGGCGCGGTCGTCAGGCGCGTTGAGCAGGTAATCAAGCTCGCCCAGTCGCGGCTTGCCGGCATATTTTTCGATGAGGCGGCGGCCCCAATAATCGGGACCGGCATCGCGCAGCGCCCCAAACACGCCTTCAAGCGCGGTGGTGCGGCATGTCGTCCCGCCTAGCTTGAGTTCGACCGGATCGATAGGCACGGCCTGGGCGCGTTCCAGATAGCTCCGTCCATAGACGAACCGGCCGACCGGCAAGCCCGCGCGGTCCGGTTCCAGCACGAACCGGCCCGCCGTCACGAATTCCGTTGCGCCGGGCAGCGTGATATAGACGAAACATTCCCGCGCGCCCGTATCAGAAGTCACTGTCGAGCTCTTCCGTTGCGCGGGCGCGCATGCGGCCGCTTGATCGTTCCAGGCTCAGCCCCTCCTCGTCACGGGCCGGATCGCCCAGTGCCGAGATCGGCCCCAGCAGGTCATAGGCCCAGAGCAGGGCGGTATAGACAACGACCCCGGTCGAGGGCTTTCCCTTCTCGGCGCCGATGACGGCACGGGGACCCGTACCGATCTTTTCAGCCACCTCTTCGATGGTCAGGTTGCGCCGCAACCTCGCTGTACGCAGGTTCCCGCCCAGGCGTTTGATCGCCTGTTCGACCTGATAGGGCGGCGCCTCGCTCAATAGGTTTTTCGCTGTCATCTGCTCTCAAGGGCCTTTTATCCGGGTTAATCCGCTCTTAAGAGCATATCGGAATTTTCATGGTTTTGTCAAGAAATCGGCTCTTAAGGGCAGTAAAACTTGCTTAATCTGCTCTTAAGAGCGCTTCAAGGCCATTTTTGGCCCTGTTCGGTACATTTCGGCTTTCGGGAACCGCCACGGGATCAGAGACCGCGGATATAGTGCGGCCGAAGCGCCGTTTCGCCGGACAGCGCCGAGGCGATTTCAGCGAGCAATCTGGGTTTGTCCCTGGGCAGGTTGCCCGCCAGCGCCAGCGCATTGGACGCATGGTTGGAACGGAAGATGACGGGACGGACGGGATCGAGTCCGGCGACCAGATGGTTCAGTTCTTCCAGGGTGGCTAAATCATCCTGCCATTCGAAGGCGCCGCCCAGTCTTTCAAACCGCCGCATGAAGCCGGGCTCAAGGGCCTCCTCCAGCCCCAGTTGCAGGGTCGACAGATAGGTCGGCGCGGTCTTGTTTATCAACCCGGCGGTGCCTTCGATATGCTCGCGCCAAAGGTCGCGTCCGCCAAGGCCCAGAATCACCGTCGCCGAAACCTTGATGTCCGCCGACCGGGCTTTCGCCAGCGCCTTTTCGATGGATGCGGGCGAAGCCCCCTTGGTGATCCGCCTGAGTATTTCCCCCGAACCGGATTCGACGCCGACATAAACCAGATTGAGGCGCAGCGCGCGCAATCGATCGAGTTCCTCCGGGCTTTTCCTGAGCAGGTTGACCGGCGTCGCGTAAGCCGACACCCGTTGCAGGTTGGGGAAGGTCGCGGCCAGCCTGACCAGGATCGCCTCCAGGTCTTCCGCCGGCAGTCCCATGGCGTCGCCATCGGCGAGGAAAACCCTGTGCGCCTGCGGCCAATCCTGTGCCGCATCGGCGATATCGGCGAAAATTTCGTCCATGGGACGGGCGCGGTACTGCTTTGACTTGTACATGGAACAGAACGAGCATTGGTTGAATGAACAGCCGTGGGTGGCCTGAATAATCAGGTTGGCTCCCTCCGACGGGGGACGGTAAAGGGGCATGTCGTAAAGGATCATGGGGGCATTCTGTCCTTTTCCGCCGGCGGAGCAATCTTCAATCCGCCGGACGGTATTTTTGCCAGAATTAGACCGCTTTCCGATCAGTTGTATCCGCGCCGTCATTTGCGCGAAAGCGGGAATCCAGTTCTTTTTCAACGCCCCGGACCACCGCTTTCGCGGGGGTGACGATTCCATTTGAACGGAAAGCGCTCTAGCCGGCATTTGCACGTCTGGCCCACTGCTCTCTCCGTGGGAGGGGTTCCGCCCTCCGCATGATGGCGCTAGGGGACGTTTGCGGATCAATGTTGAAAACGCGATTACCTAATTGAAACATCGCAAAGCCCCGGTCGACCTGACCGACGCCACCGTCCCGACAGGGACATCGTTTCCGCTTTCGCGGAATTCCTGGTACCTATTTAACCTGTAGTATTCTTTACCCCGCGAGGAGCGTTAATGAACCACGTTTTTGTGACTTGGAACCTTTAGGTCTAGATACTGAAATCTCAACATTGCTTCCGAGCGCGACAATCCATTTGGCAAGCTGGTCAATAGTGACACTGTCAAGTTTCCCGGAAAGAATTTTGGAAAGGCTTGATTGGTGCGTGCCGCATAGTTTCGCGGCCTGACTTTGTGTTAGGCGGCGGCGCTTAATCGCAATTCCAATCAAGGAGATGAGATCCGATTTAACGGCCAGTTCCTCGGCTTCGAATTTATCGAAGCCAATATCAAGAAACACGTTACCGCTGCTTTGCCTGACAGCCATCATCTCACTCCTTGTCGTGGGCCCTTGCTTCCTTGATGCGTTGTTTTAACCGGGTGCTTATTTCTTTTGGTATCCGCCTCCCGGTTTTTGATTTTTTCATAAAGGCATCCAAAACATATATGCCCTTTTTGAGCTTGATGAGGTAGACGAGACGATAGGTGTCTCCCCGAGTGCTTGCCTTGAGTTCATGAACACCACTACCGTAGCTGTTGAGGGGCCGGGCAATTTGTGGCGTTAAACCGTTTTGAACTTGCCTCAGCGCGGCACCAAGTTGCTTTTTGGTTCGCTCGGGGAAGCGGGTTAGTTTCTCCAGGCTGCTGCCCAACCAAAAAAGCTCTTTACTCTTATATGGCAAATTTGCCATATTTTCAACCCCCATAATTGGCAGGATCAGGCTGCATTTCTGTTGGATATTGCGCCTAGATTACTTCTGTAAATCACGATCAATTGGCGTGGATTTTCACCATCTGCACCAGCATAGCCCGGATTTCCCCGTCCGTCCGGATAGGCTTGGACGTTCGCCCGGTTATCAGGCCGCCGTCAGGCAAACGCTTGCCTTCGATACCCTTTAGGGCCGGGGCGGCACGCGCCGAATCGGTCTATTCGCGGGTGTCGTACCCGAAAATACATGGGAAAAACCGTATGGTCTCCCTGGTCACTATTCGGTGACAGCGGTCGCGGGGCCTTTCTCTCGCCGGCCGCCGGGGTTAAACTTGGCGCCTTCTTCGCAACCGCACGGGTTCCGGCCATGAGGGCGCCTTCGTCCTGGATCAGCAGAACGGCAGGAGTGATCGCCGCCATGGCGGTGGCGTTATTCATATCGCCGGTCCAGGCCCAACAAACCGATCCCCAATCCGGCCCCCAGTCCGATCCCCAATCCGGCCCCTTGGCCGATCCTTTGGCGGCGGTGGTCACCATCCACGCCAAGATCAAGCCGGGCGCCCGCACCGCCCGCAGCCTGGGCCCCGAACGGGAAGGCAGCGGCGTGGTCATCGACGGCGACGGGCTGGTGCTGACCATCGGTTATTTGATCTTGGAAGCCGAGTCGGCCCGGGTGACGGCCCCCGGCGGCGAATCGGTGCCGGCGGCGATCATCGGCTACGACCAGGACAGCGGCTTCGGGCTGCTGCGCGCCAGCCGGCCCCTGGGGGTCAGGCCGGTGGAACTGGGGTCGTCGGCCGGCCTTCGGCCGGGCCAGCCGGTGCTGGTGGTCGGCCGTGGCGGTCCCCGGCCCATCGTCGCCGCCCGGGTGGTTTCCCGCCGTCCCTTCGCCGGGTATTGGGAATACCTGCTGGAAAAAGCCATCTTCACCAGCCCGCCCCATCCCCGTTACGGCGGCGCCGCCCTGCTGGACGCCGGCGGCAGGCTGGTCGGCATCGGATCCCTGTTGGTCAATGACGCGG
>JAJRSS010000094.1 GCA_024278615.1 Alphaproteobacteria bacterium | reverse complement strand
TCACGGAATCACCAGGCTGCTCAAGGCGTTGCGTCACGAAGCGCCCGAACCCGCCGCCACGGCCGAGAGGCTGGGAATTGACGGCGGCGGCGCCACCGCCCAGGTGTTCAAGACCCTGCACGCCGGTCATGCGGGAAAATTATCCCTTGTCCGCATCCTTGCGGGCGAGGTCACCGACGGCATGCAATTTGGAGGTGAACGCATCAGCGGCGTTTTTCGCCTGTTGGGGCAGAAGAATGAGAAGATTTCAATAGCGGGCGTGGGCGAAGTGGTCGCCCTTGGCCGCCTCGAAAGCGCCGCGACCGGCGAGCGAATTTCGCAGTCCGGCCGCGGCAAGCCGGACGACTGGCCGCGACCCCTTTCACCCCTCTATTCCCTGGCCATCCACGCCAAGCAGCGGGCCGATGAAGTCAAGCTCAGCGGCATGCTGGCCAAGCTGATGGAGGAAGACCCTTCCCTGTCCTACCAGCAAAACGCCGACACCAACCAGTTGTTGTTGTGGGGCCAGGGGGACATGCACATTAATCTGGCGTTGGACCGCATGAAAAACCGCTACAGCCTGGAAGTCTTGTCAGAAAAACCTCAGGTGCCCTACAAGGAAACCATCCGCAAACCCGCCACGCAACATGCCCGGCACAAAAAGCAAAGCGGCGGCCATGGCCAGTTCGGCGACGTCCATCTGGATATCAAGCCGCTGCCGCGGGGCGGCGGGTTCGTCTTCGACAACAGCATTACCGGCGGCGTGGTTCCCAAACAGTACATTCCGGCGGTGGAAAACGGGGTCAAGGAATACATGGTCCGGGGACCGCTGGGGTTCCGGGTGGTGGATATGGCGGTTACCCTGACCGATGGCCAGTTCCATGCCGTCGACAGTTCGGACATGGCCTTCAAGGCCGCCGCCCAATTGGCCATGCGCGAAGCCATGCCCAAATGCAACCCGGTCCTCCTGGAGCCCATCCTCAAGGTGGATATCTCGCTGCCCAGCGAATTCACCTCCAAGGTCCAGCGCCTGGTCAGCGGCCGGCGGGGTTCCATCCTCGGCTTTGACGCCAAGGAGGGCTGGAAAGGCTGGGACGAGGTTACGGTGCAACTTCCCCAGTCGGAAACCCACGACCTGATCAACGAGCTTCGCTCGATAACGCTTGGCGTCGGCACCTTCAACTGGACCTTCGGCCACCTGCAGGAACTGGCCGGCAAGGAAGCGGACCAGGTGGTCGCCGCCCGTGCGGAAGCCGCGACCTGATCGCCGCAAAAAAAATGCCGGGCTCCGAAGAGCCCGGCAAGTTCAACAGGGAGGCTGCCCGTCTGGGAGACGAGCGATCCGGCGGGATTCGGGGGGCGAACCCCGCAGCGGACCTTGCTGCCGTGCCGGAGTTCCTTCGAGGGGGGGAGGGAAGAAGGAACTTCGTGCTGCACAGCAACATCACTGTTTTCTTATATAGCCACTTTCCGAAACAAGTCCAGTAAAAAGTTTCACTATACGGGCTTTTTTTTGCACCACCCTGTTTCGGAACATATCGTGATCAAATCTCTTTTCTCCTTTATTGCCGCGCCTGCCCTGGCCATCCGCGGCCTTACCGGCCGAGCCATGGACTCCCGGACCGAGGCCGGGGGGTGACGAAAGGTTGGGGTGATTCCGCTAAACGTTGAAATACTTTAGGCCTGGTTCAAACCTGGCTCAAAACAGGGTTTCGGTTCAGCATCGGCCCAGAATTCAGACAAGAATTCAGACAAGAAAAAAGCCGGGCCCGAGAGCCCGGCGAGTTTAACAGGGAGGCTTCGCGTCCAGGAGACGCAAGGGCTTAATGAGAAATAAGCCCTTTTTCCGGGTATTGCGCCCGAAACTGAAACTTGCCGTTGCATTGTGCTTACCGCACCGCAACATCATACGAATCTAAATATAGGCAACAGGTTGGTCTTTTCCACTGACAATTCGACAAGCCTACTATGCAAGATACGCATAGGATGGAAGGCTAGCACAACAGTGCCTACTATATCTAGTAGAAATTACGGATTTCTTTGGCTCAGCTTTGCACTTCTAACAGCTTGCGCACCAGAAAATCGCGAAATACCCCGATTCGCTTGGAATGGCGTAATTCCTCCGGATAAACGAAGTAGGCGTCGGTGGTGGGTCCCCGTAATTCGGGCAATACTTCTACCAGATTGTGGGAATCCCGGCTCATGTAATCGGGCAGGGCGCCGATGCCGATGCCGCTTTGAACCGCCCTGAAAATGCCATAGGCGCTGTTGACCATGAGTGTGGCGCGGCGTTTTGTTCCCGTGGCGCCGGCTTCCAAAAGCCAATTAAGATTGGGAACGGGCATATAGGCGTTATCCCCATAGGCGACGATCTTGTGGTCATCCAGGTCCTCGGGCCCTTTGGGCAGGCCGTATTCCTTCAGGTACTCGGGGGCGGCGAAAACCTGATAGCGCATGGTCATCAGGTGGCGCTGGATCAAGTCCGGCTGGGTCGGGGGCACCATGCGGATGGCCACGTCGGCTTCGCGCATGGAAAGGTCCAGGTCCTGATCCGACAACACCAGGGAAACCTCGATCTCGGGATAAAGGCTGAGAAACTCCTGCATGCGTGATGTCAGCCATACCGAACCGAAGGCCACCGTCGTCGTCACCTTCAGGTGGCCCTGGGGCTTGTCCTTGATTTCACCGATCCTGGCTTCCGCCATGGCCAGCTTGGCGAACACCCCGCGGGCGGTGCCGTACAGGACTTCGCCCTGTTCGGTAAGGATCAGGCCACGGGCGTGGCGGTGAAACAAGGTCGCTTGAAGGCTTTGCTCAAGGCTGCTGATCTGGCGGCTGATAGCCGACTGGCTCAGGTTCAGTACCTGACCGGCATGGGTGAAACTGCCGGCTTCGGCAACCGAATAGAAAACCCGAAGTTTATCCCAATCCACGGTGGGCCCCCCAAACGTCCGGTCAACAACCCGGATCGTCAAATTCCGCCATATCTTTCCTGATCCGGCATTCCCGGGGCGGCCTTCCCGGCCGCGAATACATGCGCCCCGCCCGGCGTGAAGCGAGGGGCATTTCCTGCAAACCTTATTCCGCCGCTTCGGCGGAAGTTTCGTTCTCGGCCAGGAACTGTTCGGCTTCCAGGGCGCCCATGCACCCGGTGCCGGCGGCGGTTACCGCTTGGCGGTATATTTTATCCTGAACGTCGCCGGCGGCGAAAACCCCCGGAATACTGGTCGCCACCCGGCCCGGCCTGGTCAGGATGTAGCCGTTCTCGTCCATCTCCACCTGGCCCTTGAACATATCCGTATTGGGGGTGTGGCCGATGGCGATGAACACCCCGTCCACGGCAAGGTCGCTGGTCTCGCCGGTATTCACGTTCTTTATCTTCAGCCAAGTGACCCCGGCGGGCTCACCGCCGCCAACAATTTCCTCGACCACGCTGTCCCACAGGACTTCAATCTTTTGATTGCGGAACAAGCGGTCCTGAAGGATTTTTTCAGAGCGAAGCTGGTTGCGGCGGTGGATCAGGGTGACCTTGGCGGCATGGTTGGTCAGGTACAGCGCTTCCTCCACCGCCGTGTTGCCGCCGCCGACCACCGCCACTTCCTTGCCACGAAAGAAGAATCCGTCGCACGTGGCGCAGGCGGAAACGCCGAAGCCCATGAATTTTTCTTCCGACGGCAGGCCCAGCCAGCGGGCGCTGGCGCCGGTGCAGATGATCACCGTATCGCCCGAATAGGTATCGTTGGAATCGCCGGTCAGGTGAAAGGGCCGGTTGCTCAAATTCGCCTCGACGATGGTGTCGTCGATAATGGCGACGCCGACATTGGCCGCTTGGGCCTCCATCTGTTCCATTAGCCACGGGCCCTGCACCGCCTCGGCGAACCCGGGATAGTTTTCAACGTCGGTGGTGATGGTCAACTGGCCGCCGGCCTGCAGGCCGCGAATCAGAATTGGTTTCAGGTTTGCCCGGGCCGCGTAAATGCCGGCGGTGTATCCCGCCGGGCCTGAACCGATGATGAGGACCTTACTATGGTGGCGGGTGGACATGGCGGACGGGGTCTCCTGCTTCGGCTGTCGCCGCTTGCTTTTTGGCGACCCATCGGCGGCGGATAGATTCACCGCCCCCGTTGGGACGCTTAAAATAAGAAGCTGAAAGCGGGGATGCAAGAAGGGCCTTGTGGCGTCAACCCGAGGCGGCCCAAAGCGGACGGATTACATGTTACATTGACCGGACAGTTCACGAGGTGCTGACGGTTACGGACACCCCTCTTGGCTTAAGCAGGGCCGCATTGTAATATAATTACCCAACAGGGCAGCCGACGGGGGGAAAGTATGGGCCGAAATGGGTAAGAATCCCGTTCAAAAGGTCAAGCTGGACCAAATCGACCGCCGGATTCTGCATGATCTTCAGGCCGATGGCCGGATGACCAATGTGGAACTGGCGCGCCGGGCGGGAATTTCGGCGCCGCCCTGCCTGCGCCGGGTCCGCGCCCTGGAAGCCACCGGCTATATCCGCGGCTACCATGCGGAACTGGAGCCCAAGGCCCTGGGCTTCAACGTCAGTGTCTTCGCCCAGGTGGGCCTCAACAGCCAGGCGGAACTGGACCTGGAAGCTTTTGAGCAACTGGTCGCCCGATGGCCCGAGGTTCGCGAGTGTCACATGCTGGCCGGGGAAACGGATTTCCTGCTGAAAGTGGTGGCCCGGGACTGGGACGCCTACCAGACTTTCCTGACCACCAAGCTGACGCCGGCGCCCAATGTGGGCCATGTGAAATCGGCCCTGTCCATCCGCACGTCAAAGCAGATACCGGGCGTTCCCGTCACCGACACCGGCAAGCCCTAGGAAAAGCGCGGCCGGGCGACGTGGCCGCGCGCCCTTATTTGTATTCCACCTTGACGATCTCATAGGCCCTGGAGCCGCCGGGCGTGACCACTTCCACGCTGTCGCCCAGGGACTTTCCGATCAGCGCCCGGGCCAGGGGCGAGGTTACCGAAAGCCGGCCCTCGGCGATGTCGCTTTCGTGGCTGCCGACGATTTGATAAACGGTTTCCTCTTCCGTGTCCTCGTCGACCAACAGGACCGTGGCGCTGAAGCGGACAACGTCGCCGCTCAGCTTGGAGGAGTCGATCACTTCGGCGCGTCCGAGGATGTCTTTCAACTCCATCAGGCGGCCTTCGATGAAGCTCTGGCGTTCCCGGGCGGCATGGTATTCGGCGTTTTCCGAAAGGTCGCCGTGTTCCCGGGCGGCGGCGATGGCACGGATGACCGCCGGCCGTTCTTCCGAATGCAGCCGGTTCTTTTCCGCTTCCAGGCGGGCCTGACCTTCCGCCGTCATGGGTATCTTTTGCATTGCCGAACTCCTGATTTCAGCGTCAAAAACGAAACCGCGACCCTTTTTCGAGGGCCGCGCCAACCCGTATCCGCAGTGTTCCTAAATTTCCTAAAACGAGTCCTTAAGATAGGACTGGAGAGGCGCGACTTCAAGTTTGCCGGCGTGCATGGCCTCGATGGCGCCGACCACGGCGTCCGCCCCGGCGATGGTGGTGTAGTAGGGAACCCCATCGGTCAGGGCCCGGCGGCGGATGGAATAGCTGTCGGCGATGGCCTGGGCACCCTCGGTGGTGTTGATGATCAGCCGGATTTCCCCGTCGATGATGGCGTCGACACAGTGCGGGTGGCCTTCCAGGACCTTGTTGATGGGCCGGATATCAAGCCCCGCGCCATCCAGGTGGGCGGCCGTGCCCCGGGTGGCGATCAACTCGAACCCCAGCGCCTCCAGGCGGCGGGCCAGGCCCCGGGCGGCGGGCTTGTCCTTGTTCTTGACCGAAATAAAGACGCCGCCCCGGCGGGGCAGGCGCACCCCGGCGCCCAACTGGGACTTGGCGAAGGCGCGGCTGAAATCACTGTCGATGCCCATGACCTCGCCGGTGGATTTCATTTCCGGCCCCAAAAGCACGTCGACGCCGGGGAAACGGGCGAAGGGGAACACCGCCTCCTTGACCGCCACGTGGCCGGCGGTAATCCTTCCTTGCCGGGTGTGGCCGCCGGGAAATTCCTTCAGCAATGCCGCCAGCTTTTCCCCGGCCATGATGCGGGCGGCGATCTTGGCGATCGGCAGGCCGGTGGCCTTGGCGACGAAGGGCACCGTGCGGCTGGCCCGGGGATTGACCTCCAGGATATAGATGTCGCCGTCCTTGACCGCGAACTGGATGTTCATCAGCCCGGCCACGTCCAGGCCGCGGGCCAGCTGTTTCGTCTGGCGCTCCAATTCCTCGATCACCCCGGCTTCCAGGGAGTAGGGCGGCAGGGAACAGGCGGAATCGCCCGAATGAATGCCCGCTTCCTCGATATGCTGCATGATGCCGGCCACGTACGCGTCATCGCCGTCGGCCAGGGCGTCGACGTCGATCTCGATGGCGTCCTGCAGGTAGGAATCCAGCAGCACCGGACTGTCGCCGGAAACCTTGACCGCGCTCGCCATATAGCGAAACAGGGCTTCCGAATCGTGGACGATCTCCATCGCCCGCCCGCCCAGCACATAGGACGGCCGGACGACCAGGGGATAACCGATGCGGTTGGCCACCTCTTCCGCCTCCCCGATCGACCGGGCGATGCCGTTCGCCGGCTGGCGCAGGTTCAAGGTGTGCAGCAAGGCCTGGAACCGTTCCCGGTCTTCGGCCAGGTCGATGGCGTCCGGCGACGTGCCCAGGATGGGGATTCCGGCCGCTTCCAGGCGGTGGGCCAGTTTCAGGGGCGTTTGTCCGCCGAACTGGACGATAACCCCCAACAGCTCGCCCCTGGATTGTTCCACCCGGATCAGTTCGATCACGTCTTCCGGCGTCAGCGGTTCGAAATACAGCCGGTCCGAGGTGTCGTAGTCGGTCGACACGGTTTCCGGGTTACAGTTGACCATGATGGTCTCGATGCCCGCGTCCTTCAGCGCATAGGCGGCGTGGACGCAGCAGTAATCGAACTCGATGCCCTGGCCGATTCGATTCGGCCCGCCGCCCAGGATGATCACCTTTCTGCGGCCGCTGGGGTCCGCTTCGCACTCCGGCGCATTGACGCCGTCACCCTCGTAGGCCGAATACATGTAAGGCGTCCGGGAAGGGAATTCGGCGGCGCAGGTGTCCACCCGCTGGTATACCGGCCTGACGCCCAGGGCGTGGCGGCGGGCGGCCACTTGTTCCGCCTTCATTCCGCTCAGCGCCGCCAGGCGCTCGTCGGAAAATCCCAATTTCTTCAACCCAAGCAGAGCGGGCGCGTCATCCGGCAGGCCGCCGCTGCGAATTTCACCTTCGACCCCTATCAGGTGCTCGATCTGGGCCAGGAACCAGGGGTCGTAGCGGCTGGCCGCCTGCACGTCTTCCAGGCTCATGCCCCGGCGGAAGGCTTCGGCGATGACCAGGATGCGGTCGGGACGGGGTTCGGCCAGGCAGGCGCGGATGACGTTGGGGTCGCCGCTGCCCAGGTCCACCGGGTCCAGGCCGGTCAGTTCCGTTTCCATGGAACGCAAGCCCTTTTGCAATGACTCGGCGAAGGTGCGGCCCATAGCCATGGCCTCGCCCACCGACTTCATGGACGTGGTCAGCATCGGTTCGGTGCCGGGGAATTTCTCGAAAGTGAAACGGGGGATCTTAACCACCACATAGTCGATGGTGGGCTCGAAGCTGGCCGGCGTGACGCCGGTAATATCGTTCATCAACTCGTCCAAGGTGTAGCCCACGGCCAGCTTGGCCGCCACCTTGGCGATGGGAAAGCCGGTGGCCTTGGAAGCCAGCGCCGACGACCGCGACACCCGCGGGTTCATCTCGATGATCAGCAGCCGCCCGTTTTCCGGGTTGATGGCGAACTGCACGTTGGAGCCGCCCGTATCGACGCCGATTTCCCTCAGCACGGCGATCGAGGCGTTGCGCAGGATCTGGTATTCCTTATCGGTCAGCGTCAGCGCCGGGGCGACGGTGATGCTGTCGCCCGTATGGACGCCCATGGGATCGACGTTCTCGATCGAACAGACGATGATGCAGTTGTCGTTCCTGTCGCGCACCACCTCCATCTCGAATTCTTTCCACCCCACCACCGATTCCTCGATCAGCACCTCGCCGGCCGGCGACGCCTTCAGTCCGGCGCGGACGATTTCGCTGAATTCGGCCGAGTTGTAGGCGATGCCGCCGCCGCTGCCACCCAAGGTAAACGAAGGCCGGATGATCAGCGGCAGGCCAATCGCCTTTAGCGCCGCTTGCGCGTCCTCCAGGCTGTGGGCGATGCGGCTCTCGGGACTTTCCAGGCCGATGGCCGTCATCGCGTCGCGGAATTCCTGCCGGTCCTCCGCCTTGCGGATGGCGGCGACGTCGGCGCCGATCATCTCCACGCCGTGGCGTTCCAGAACTCCCAGTTCGGCCAGCTCCAGGGCCGCGTTGAGCGCCGTCTGCCCGCCCATGGTGGGCAGCAGGGCATCCGGTTTTTCCCGGGCGATAATTTGTTCCAGCATGTCCACCGTGATCGGCTCCACATAAGTGGCGTCGGCCAGGCCCGGGTCGGTCATGATGGTCGCCGGGTTGGAATTGACCAGCACCACCTGGTAGCCCTCTTCCTTCAGCGCCTTGCAGGCCTGGGCGCCGGAATAGTCGAACTCGCAGGCCTGGCCGATGACGATGGGCCCGGCGCCGATAATCAGGATGGAATTAATATCGGTGCGTTTAGGCATTCATGGTTGTCCGTAAATTCATTTCCGGGTTCTGTGTGCTTTGACGAAGGGAAAAGGCAATGGACGAAAATCACCAATACAATGACGGCGGCGAGGGCGGTGAAAGTAATCACATCGGGCATGACCAGGACGAAGACGATGGCCGCGAGAATCAAAAGGACGCCGATAAAATCCCACACGAAAACCAGCCGTGTCATGTGCGGCCGGTTGCCGCAATGCTCGCATTTGGGCCGCCCATTGGCCAGAAAGGCAAACTTGAACCACGAGGATATTCCCGGTTCCTTGCAGAACGGGCACCTGGCGCTCATCGTTATCCCCCATTTAACAACTCCTTGATCCGATTGAACATGAAGTAACCGAAGCGCCGGGCAGCCACCGCGGGGCGGCGCTTCCCGGCGCCCAGGGCCAAGCAACAATACTATATTTCAAAGGATCGCCCCACGGCTTTCCCTCGCTCTCCTGGGTTGGATATAGGAATTCTGCGAATGAGAGGATGTTCTCGAATCCCTCGCCGACGAAGCATTGGCCGAACACGAAGCCGGGCTGACCGGGTTTCCCTCCCCCCTTGTGGGGGAGGGGACTTAAAGCGGCGCCGCCTCAATGCTCCAAGTCTCCTCTCTTGTGGGGGAGGGCCAGGGTGGGGATGGCGCGCCTCAAGTACAGTTGGGGCGGTCTTCGCGCGGGCGGAGCAAGGCATGACTAACCGTTTCCCTCCATCATGCCGACGAACCGCTCAAATAAATAATGGCTGTCCTGCGGCCCTGGCGACGCTTCCGGGTGGTATTGGACGGAAAAGACCGGCTTGCCTTCGACGCGGATGCCTTCCAGGGAGCCGTCGAACAGGGAGGTGTGGGTTTCGATCACGCCCTTGGGCAGGGAATCGCGCTCCACCGCGAAGCCGTGGTTCTGGCTGGTGATTTCCACCTTGCCCGTTTCCAGGTCCTTGACCGGATGGTTGGCGCCCCGGTGGCCCAGGTGCATCTTCGCGGTGGCGCAGCCCAGCGCCAGGGCCAGTATCTGGTGGCCCAGGCAGATGCCGAAAAGGGGCAGGCCTTGTTCCAGCAGTCCCTTCATCATCGGCACGGCGTACTCACCCGTCGCCACCGGGTCGGCCGGGCCGTTGGAAAAGAACACGCCGTCCGGCCGGTGGGCCAAAATATCGGCCGCCGTGGTCCAGGCGGGAACCACCGTTACCCGGCATCCCGACCCGGCGAGGCAGCGGAGAATATTGTGCTTGGCGCCGAAATCCACCGCCACGACGTGAAAGCGGGGCTCCTTCAGGGCGCCGTAGCCCTGGCCCAGCCGCCATTCCGTCTGCTCCCAGGTGAAGGCCTGGGTGCACGAAACCTCTTTCGCCAAGTCCATGCCTTCCAGCCCCGGCCACGCCCGGGCTTCGGCCACCGCCGCCGTGATGTCGATTTCACCGGCGACCCCGTGGATGATCACCCCCTTGGGTGCGCCGCCGTCGCGGATGCGCCGGGCCAGGCGCCGGGTGTCGACGCCGTGGATGGCGACTAGGTTCCGCGCCTTCAGCCAGGCGTCCAGGTGCCCGCCCGCGCGGAAATTGGCCGGCTCGGTGATACGGGCGCGCAACACGCAACCGCGGATCGCCGGGTTTGTCGTTTCCATGTCTTCCGGGTTGACGCC
>JAJRSS010000093.1 GCA_024278615.1 Alphaproteobacteria bacterium | reverse complement strand
GCCGCCCCGTAGACGAGCCGCAGGGCGAGCAAGGTGAGAATGGTCTTCAGCCCGATGCGGAAAATGCGTTCGGGCAGGCGGTTGAGCACCTGCCGTCCCGCATAGGTCCCGGCGAAACCGAAGGCCAGCAGGCCGATCAACAGGGGCACATAGGGACCGAAGGCGAAGCCCAGCACCCCGAACGAAATGATCTTGATCCCGTGCTGCATGAACATGAGCATGGCGTGGGTCGCCACCACTTTCTGGCGCTCAGCGCTGGCGGCGGAAACGAAGGGAGCGACCAGGGGGCCCGTGGCGCCGACAAACATGGTGACGAAGGAGCTGAGGACGCCGACTCCGAAAAATGTTAATTTCTTGGGCCGGCTGACCTGAAACCTTGGCGCCCAGGTGGCGTACAGGATAAACAGCGCCAGCACCGCCTGGAGAAGTCCGGTGGGCAACGAAACCACCACCTGAGCGCCGATGGCCGCGCCGAGGACAGCGCCAATAAAAAAAGCCGGAACGATTGAATAGAGCACCTGGCGGTACATCAACGTCACACGCCCCAGGTTGGAGCCCAGTTGCACCACCCCGTGAACCGGGATCAGCACGGTCGGCGGCAGGACCAGCGCCATGGTGGCCAGCACCAGGACGCCGCCGCCCAGCCCCAGCGCCGCGGCGATGAAACTGCCGAGGAAGGAAACCCCGCACAGCATGAAAAAATTCCACAGGACGAGCCCGGACTCGCCGATCAGCAGGCTTGCCAAAGATTCCATCCTATTTCCCCGCCGGCGTCATGGTGATCCCGCCCCCTGAATTTCATCGGGCACACCGTTGGGCGGTTGAAAATGATCATAGGGCCGCAATGAACTGGTCCAAATCCTCGATGTTGCCAAACAGCCGTTCCTCGACGCACCGCAGATGCTCGCTCATGGCCTCGGCGGCGCGGTAAGGGTCCCTGTTGACCACCGCTTCCACCACCGCGCGGTGCTGGCGGACCAAAAGGGGGAGCCAACGCGCTGCGATGGCTGCATGGCGGACGCGATTGCGGCTTTTAACGCGCCTGAGATTATTCATGGCGTCGATGATGTCGGCAAGCATGACATTGCTGGCGGACAGGGCCATGGTGCGGTGAAAGGTCACGTCCCAGCGCTCCCAGGTTTGCCAGTCGGTGGCCGATTCGCTTCGCGTCACCGAAAGGCGAAGGTATTCGATGTCGCCGTCGGTAGCCCTGACGGCGGCCATGGCCGCGACCCGGGGCTCAATGGCAAGACGGGCCTCCATCAGTTCATGAGGACTGGTCATGGTGATCGAGGGCTTGGCGGGGGCAATGTTTCTTGGCGCCGGACGGTTGCCAACAAAAGTACCCTGGCCCACGTAGCGGGTGATCCTGCCTTCCGCCTCCAGCCTACCAAGGGCGCGACGAACCGGACCCCGGCCAATATCCAGTTCGGCCGCCAAATCCCGTTCCGGCGGCAGCCGGCTGCCGTCGGGATGATGGCCCAGGCTGATCAATCGGCGGATGTGATCGAGGGCCTTTTGTTCCTTTTCCGATGCCATATCTTCCTTTTATTCAAACCAATATCAGAAAATGGTTATACCAATATTATTCCAATCTGTTGATTATTATAATAATAATATCGACCATTGGGCCAATTGACACCAATTTTGATATTTGGTTACTTATTCCATACCTTTCCGGGCCATTCCGGGCGTTAGGAAAGGCAGGGGACAACCCATCAAGCGCACGAACAAATATCAGGGAGATGAGCATGACCTTTTCATGGAAGCCTACCCGGCGGGAGTTTCTCGGCGGCACGGCCGCGGTTGCCGGTGCGGCCGCCGTTGGCGTCGCACCATTTGCGTCCGCCTTCGGGGCTTCGTACCCGGACCGTAACCTCAAAGTTATCATCCCAACCCGGGAAGGCGGTGGCGCGGACCGCAATTTCCGCGCCTTTTCAGGGATCTGGAAAAAGTACCTGAAGACCAAATTCGAGCCCCGTTTTTATCCCGGCGCGTCGGGTCGGGTCGGATATGAAGTGTACATGGGGAAAAATGAGCCCGATGCCTACAGCCTGATTTTCGGCAACATGGGACCGGAACTGCTGAACTGGGTGGTCAAGGAACCGGAAAGCTTCAAGGTCAGCGATTACCTCTATTTCGGTCGGGTGGATACGGACCCTGGTTGTGTTTTTGTCGGCAGGAAAAGCAAATTCACCTCGATCGACCAGATCGTCGCCGAGGCAAAAAAGAGAACGCTGACCGTCGGCACCAGCCGCATGGCTCACCCCGCTTCCATCGGGATATTGTATCTTGGTGAAAAGACGGGCGCGAAATTCAACTTGATCCCCCTGTCCGGCGGCAAGAACACCGTCGCCGGCGCCGTTACCGGAGAAGTGGACCTGAGCGTTCTTACCTCGGGCACCGTGGCCGCCAAGCGCAAGTCCGTCAGGACTTTGTTGGTGTTTGACGACAAGAACAAGTTGGGCGAACGGCTGGACAACGCGCCGACCATCAATGATCACTTCGGAACCGATTTGCCCCCCATGCTTTCTTCCCGGGCATTCGGCATACACAAGGCGGCGGTGGACAAGTATCCGGACCGTTTCGCCGTTCTTCAGGCCACCTTCAAGAAAGTTTTTACCGATCCTGACTTCAAGGCCGCCGTCAAAAAGGCCAAAGGAAACTGGGAATACATAAATTACGGTGGCGTGGAAGAATGCGCCGCCTATTCCAAGAGCATCATGAAGATTGGCGCCCGTTATAAATCCTTGCTGAGCGGCAAGTCATAAAATTAGGGGCGCCAGCCGATTAGCAGCCGTCCGCTTCCGCCGGTCCGCTGGCGGAAGGGGATGGCCGGTTGTTCCCGTTTCACGGCCAAAGCCCAGTAGAGGCATTACTCATGACCGACGTTCCGTCGAACCCTGCGCCCGCCAAATCAAGGGCGGAGATTGAAAAGCAACCGCGTGGCGGGGAACTGGTTATCCCCGGCGCCGCAATCGCTTTCTCGCTTTACTATTTTTCGACCATTCTGGATTCGCCCTGGACGGCGCAGGTCAGTGCCTTCTTCATCGGCGCCGTCCTGATCCTGCTGTCCCTGGTTTTCATGGTCCGAACATGGATCGAATTGCAGCGCGGCAAGGCCAGTCTTCGCTTCACGTCATTGGTCAACCGAACCGATCTTTCATCGGGCCGCCTGGGGCTTTTCGCTATTACACTCGGCTATATTCTGCTGATCGACTGGGCCGGATTCACCATCACCACCTACTTTTTCTTGTTCTTTTCAATGCTTCTGCTCAACCGGGGAAGGAAAGCGGGGTTTGCCGCCGCCTTGTCCGCCATCATGGCGCTGGGTGGCTATGCGCTTTTCATCCTCGCCTTCGATACCCGGTTTCCCGAGGGACCGTTTGAAATTTTCATGAAGGCGGCGCTGAACAATGGAGGCTGATCTAGGTTTTCTTATTGGCCTTTTCGGCCATACGCTCACCTTTTGGTGGGTCATCATTCCGACCATTTTCCTGGGCCTGGTGGTTGGCGCGATTCCTGGTTTCAGCGCCGCCAACACGATCATCATCCTGCTTCCCCTGACCCTGGCCATGGATGTTGAGGTCGGCCTTATTTTCATGGTTTCGCTTTATTGTTCATCGCGCATGGGAGCAGGCATTCCGGCCATACTGGTCAACATCCCGGGCACCGCGGGGGCGGCGGCAACGCCCCTGGACGGCTACCCGATGACCAAGCAGGGCCGCAGCCAGCAGGCGTTGTCCATGTCCTTCGTCGCCTCCGCGTTCGGCGGCCTGCTCACCACCATACTGGCAATTATTGCCATGCCCGTGCTGGCGGAAGTGGGCTATTACATGCATTCGGTGGAAATGATCGTCGTCATGTTGTTCGGCATTTCGCTTATCGCCTCCATCGCCGCCCGGGACATGCTGAAGGGACTGATCGCCGGTTTCCTGGGCTTGATGATCGGTTCCATCGGCACCGACGTCGTATACGCCACCCCACGGGGCACCATGGGTTTCCTGGAACTGTATGACGGCGTGCCCCTGATACCGGCACTGGTCGGTCTGTTCGCCGTATCCGAGGCGTTCATCATTATCGAAAAGAAATCGATTGTCACCGATGAGGGACGTGAAATCATGGCGGCCCCCAGTTGGGCGGCAACCTTCGAGGGCGCGGCCATCGCCTTCAGGCACTGGTGGCACATCACCTGGAACAGCATCATCGGGCTGATCATCGGCGTCATCCCCGGCGCCGGTGCGTCCATCGCCTCGTTCGTCGCCTACCAGCAATCCAGAACCTATTCCAAAACGCCCCATCTGTACGGCACGGGACATCCCGAAGGCTTGATCGCGCCGGAATCCGCCAACAACGGCGTCACTTCGGGAACGCTCATCCCGTTGCTGATCCTGGGCATCCCCGGCGGCGCCACCGCCGCCATCATGCTGATCGTCCTGCAGTACCACGGGGTGAATTTCGGCCCCAGCCTGTTCTTCGACCAGCCTGAACTGGCTTACGGTGTTTTTACCGCCATGGCCATAACCTACCTGCTGATGATTTTCACCATCCTGCCCCTTTCCCGCTACATGTCCCGGGTGACGCTGGTCAGCACCACCTACATGGCGCCGATGATCATTGCCTTTACCCTGGTGGGGTCCTTCGTCTCCCGGGAATACATGTTCGACATGTACCTGGGCCTTGTCTTCGGCGTCATTGGGTATATCGCCCGGCGGACCAATTATCACGTGGCGGCGATTCTGATCGGGGTGATCCTGGGGCCGCTTCTGGAAACCTATTTCCTGCGGGCGCTGAAGAAGTCCGAAGGGGACCTCATGGTGTTGTTTTCGTCCAGCCTTGGGAACATCCTTTGGCTGGTCCTGATCGCCAGCCTGCTCATGCCCATGGTGTTGGGGTTTAGGCGCCGCCGGGCGGTGGCCAACACGCAGGCCGGCACGTAGAGGTATGAAAATGAAAAAAACGATTGAATACCAGCTTCAGCGCAACATCATGCGCCTTGGACATGTAGATATCGCCGGTGGCGGACAGGTGGTCGTGGATGGCGGCTATGCCTTCGTGGGCCACATGAAGCCGCCTCATGGAACCACCATTCTGGATGTATCCGACCCCAGGAACCCCGAGGTCGTATCCACCCTGGAACTGCCCGACCCCTATTCCCACACCCACAAAGTCCGTGTGGCCGGCGACCTGATGTTCACCAATGTGGAACAATATGACCGCCATTTCCTGAGAAAAGGAGACGCCATCCCGGGAGTTCGCGCCGAACTGGCGGCGAAGCTGGGCCGCCAGGCAACCGATGCCGAAATCGCCGCCGAGCTGGGAGTCCGGCCCGGGCAGGTCGGCGAGCTGGACCAGGCCCGGGAGCGGGGTTACGGGGATGGGGGTTTCCGCATCTATGACATTTCCGACAAGTCAACGCCGGTACTGCTCAGCTACACCCGGACCTTTGGGTTTGGCGTTCACCGCTTCGATGTGGATGAGAACTACGCCTATATTTCAACCGAAATGGAAGGATACATCGGCAATATCCTGGTGATTTATGACATCTCCGAGCCGAAAGCGCCGAAGGAAGTCAGCCGCTGGTGGATGCCGGGGCAGCATCTTGCCGGCGGCGAGAAGCCCACCTGGAAAGGCTACAAGAACCGACTCCACCACGCCATGCGGGTCGGCGACGAGTTGTGGGCGTCGGTCTGGCACGCCGGCTTCCGCATTCTGGATGCAAGCGATATCACCTCGCCGAAAGAAATCGCCGCCCACGACTATCATCCGCCCTTTCCCGAACCGACGCACACGGTTCTGCCGTTGCCCGAGCTTATAAACGGCCGGCGGTATGCGGTCGCGGTGGATGAGGAGCATGCCCATACGCCCGGCCGCCTGCACGGGTTCATGTGGGTCTTCGACGTTACCGACCTTTCCAATATCCATGCCGTTTCCGCCTTTGACGTCAGCGAACTGGACAGCCCCTGGTCACGGGCCGCGGGCCGCTTTGGCGCCCACCAGTTCCGCGAGAAGATGGATGGAACCCTGGTTTACCTGACGTGGTTTTCAGGCGGGCTGCGGGTTGTGGATATGGCCGACCCCTACCACCCGGCCGAGGTCGCGCATTTCATCCCCGAGCCGGTTGGCGACGAGCCGTCACCGCAATCCAATGACGTGGATGTGGATGAAAACGGCCTTATATACCTGCTCGACCGCAACCGCGGCCTGGATATTTTGGAAATGAAACTGTGAAAACCGTCAGCCCAACAAAAGGGAACCCCCATGGTTAACACGGACCTGCTTGAACCGAGTGTGGACCCCAGGAAAAGGGTCCTGGGCATTCGCCGGGTTACCGCCCACAACGAAGCCTCGACGCGATCGGTGATGATGGTTCGCGACCACGTGGTGATTACGGACGAAAAGGAATCCAATACGGGCCCCACGCCTCTTGAACTGGCGTTGTCGTCGCTTCTGGGTTGCGAGGGGGTTATCATCAACCGTTGCGCCGAAGCCATGGGCTTTACTTACCGCTCCGTCGAAATGGATGCGGAGGGGGAAGTGGACCAGCGGGGTTCCCGCGGCGTCCACGGGGTGCGGCCCTATTTCAACTGGGTCAAGGTGAGGGTAAGAGTCTATAGCGACGAAAGCGAAGAGCGGTTCGCCAAGCTGGCCAAGAACGTGGAGTACCGCTGCCCGGTCATGAACCTGTTCCGTTCCGCCGACGTGAAGGTGGATGTGGATTGGGAACTGCTGCCGTCGGGATGACGGCGCCATTCAGTTGGCGATGAACAGCCTGAACAACAATAATGCGAAAGAAAGACCATGAATTTTGTCATTGATGCTCCCGAAATCCCGTCCTTGCCGGTTCGCGGATCGAACGACCTTTTCCCCGTTCACCGGATTTATTGTGTCGGCCGCAACTATGCCAGCCATGCCCGCGAAATGGGCCACGACCCGGACCGGGAACCGCCTTTCTTTTTCCAAAAGAACCCGGACACCCTTGTACCATCGGGCGGCCGGTTTCCTTATCCGGACAAATCCAACGACGTCCACCACGAAATTGAACTGGTGGTTGCCCTGGCCAAGGGTGGAAAGGACATTCCGGAAAGCCGGGCCCTGGATTGCGTTTATGGATATGCGGTGGGTATCGACATGACCCGCCGCGACCTGCAGGGCCAAGCCAAGAAGATGGGCCGGCCGTGGGACGTGGGGAAGGCCTTCGACCATGCGGCGCCGTGCAGCGAAGTGGTTCCGGCAACCGCTATCGGCCACCCCACGAGCGCCCGCATCTGGCTGGAAGTCAACAGCGAGGTCCGCCAGGACGGCGACATCAACCAGTTGATCTGGAATATCCCGGAAACCATTTCCTGCCTGTCCGGGCTGTTTACCCTGGCCCCCGGGGACCTGATCTATACCGGAACGCCGGCGGGTGTGGGCGCCGTCCAAAGGGGCGACCAGCTTAAAGGGGCGGTAGAAGGCGTGGCGGAGATTTCGATCACCGTGGTTTGAACCACCGGCAAGGCCGTACCCTTTGACCGCCCCTATTCAACCGGGTTGACCAGCGTGCCGATCCGGCTGAAAGTTATTTCAACCTCGTCGCCGGGCTTGAGAAATTTGGGCGGATCGAACCCGACCCCCACCCCCACCGATGTTCCCGTGGCGATGATATCCCCCGATTCCAGGGTCCGGCCCTGGGACATGACTTCGATCAGGGTGGGGATGTCGAAGATCAGGTCACTGACCGCGGCATCCTGGCGAACCTCGCCGTTGACCTTGGTCAGCAGCCGGATCTCGTTGACGTCGCCCACTTCGCGGGCTGTGACCAGCGCCGGTCCCATGGGGCAGAACCCGTCCAGGCTTTTGCCCAGAAACCACTGGTTATATTTTTGCTGTTGCGTCCGCGCGGTGACGTCGTTGATGATCGTATAGCCATAGACGTGGTCCATGGATCGGGCCTTGGAAATATTCCGTCCGGGCTTGCCGATAATGAACGCCAGCTCGCCCTCGTAATCGACGGAGTTTGTCGGGTCCAGGTGGCTGGGGATGGGATCGCCGGGGCCGATCACCGACGACGGCAACTTGGTAAAAACGATGGGATGATCGGGCACCGCCGATTTGCCGGCGGCATCGAACCCGCTGCCGTGAAATTCCTCCGCGTGTTCACGGTAATTCTTTCCCACGCACATGATATTCCGCCGCGGCCTTGGGAACGGCGCCTTCAGCTTCACCGAACCCTTTTTCCTGATGGCGGTGGCCGGCGCTGACCGGCTCGCTTCTTCGGCGGCCTGAATACCCGCGGCGCCAAGGGCGACCAGTTCCGTCATCTCCCTTGGCAGGCCGGGGGCCGCCTGGGAAAGATCAACGATATCGCCGCTATCGGGTAGCAGCACGCCGATGAATTCGCCGCCGTTAGCGGAAAAAGTGACAAATCGCATGAGCCTGTTCGTCCTGCTGGAAATCGAAGGGGGCTGTCACGGCTAAAGGCCAGCTTCCCATCGCCCCTCAGGGTCTGACTCGAAATAAAAGGCTAAGCCAAGCGCTGTCTTCGGCCGCCGTCATGGTGCAGGTCGCCGGATAGGCAAGGGGAGGAGCTTAGGGTTTCAAGCCTCCACCCGCTTTAACCGGCCATTGCGGCGGTTCCGAATTTCGGCTCAGAGCGATTTCTTGAGCGCCAAGCCCGGTTTGAAGCGAACCGATTTGGAGGCCTTGATCTTAATGGTTTCGCCAGTCTGCGGATTCCGGCCTTTGCGCGCCCCGCGCTTGGAAACGGCAAAGGTACCAAAACCGACAAGCTGAACCTTCTTGTTCTTCTTGAGAGATACGGAAATCGTTCCGAGCACCGCACCCAGGGTTTCCTTGGCTGCTTTCGCCGTACAACCGGTTTGGTCCCGGATAACATTGATCAGATGCTCTCGGTCGCTCGCATCCTTCGGCGTTGCTTTGTAACTAGATGCCATTCGTAATCACTCCCCTTCGATACAATGAAGATTAAGCCTACAAGTCCGGTGGAACCGGCCTCCGATTCGGCATTGTTTCAAAGCGGAGTCTCAGAAGCAAGCATCTGATTGTTTTTTTGTGGCCGGTGATCGAATATACCGCTCACAGATTCCCTCAGCCTGGATACGGCCCTCAAACCACTAAAGCTATTATCCATTTTCAGTCCAGGCCAGGCCACGGCCAGGACCGGCGGAAGAGAGGACCGGCCCCGCTTCGGGGCTGAGCCGCCGGCGCCCCATACGGAAAGGCAGTCCATTTTGCGGAATTCGATTCGATCGGTAGCCTCCCTTCTGCTCAGTTATGGCCTCCTTCTTCTGGCCAACGGCATGCTTGGCACCCTGCTTGGATTGCGCAGCAGGCTGGAGGGATTTTCCACCGAAACCACCGGCTTGGTTATGGCCGGATTTTTCGTCGGATTGCTGCTTGGGGCCATCCATGCGGTTCGGGTGGTGGCGGCGGTAGGCCATATCCGGGCCTTTGCCGCCTTTGCCTCTATCATGTCCGTTTCCGTGCTCGCTCACGTCCTTTTCATTGATCCCTTTATCTGGTTTTTTCTTCGCCTGTTCGCCGGATTTTGCATGGCCGGCATGGTGATGGTCGTGGAGAGCTGGCTCAACGAAAAAGCTACCAACAGAACCCGCGGGCAAATCCTGTCCCTGTACATGATGACCAACTATTTTGGCGCCGGCGTCGGACAGTTCATGGTGACGGTCGCCGACCCGGCCCGGTTTGAACTGTTCGCCATCGCCTCCATCGTCTACTCCATCGCCCTGGTGCCCATACTGCTGACCCGGGCCAATGCCCCCAAACCAAGTTCACCTCAACCGATGAAGTTCCGCGCCCTGTATGCCATATCCCCTTTGGGCGTCATTGGCACCATCAGCGCCGGCATGGCCAATGCGACCCTGAACAGCATGGGGCCGATATTCGCCAGGGAAAGCGGCCTTACCGTGGCCGGCGTATCCACCTTCATGGCCTGTGTCATCCTGGGCGGAATGGTCCTTCAGTTTCCCATTGGCCGGTTTTCCGATCGCACGGACCGGCGGACGGTGCTGATCATTACCGCCATGGCGACGGCGCTTTCCAGCCTGGCCATCGTCTGGGCGGTATCCCAGCCGCCGATCTGGCTGTTCGCCGCCGGCGCCGTTTATGGCGCTTTCTGTTTCACCATCTATCCCCTGTCCTCGGCGCAGGTGAACGATCTGGCGGACCCGGACCGGTTGGTGCAAGTCGCCGCCGGCTTGTTGATCGCTTACGGCATCGGGGCCAGCATCGGCCCGGTCATTTCCTCCCAGATCATGGGCCGGGTCGGTCCCCATGGGCTGTTTTTGTTCAATGCTTTCATTGCCGGCTGGCTGGCGCTCTTCACCGCCTACCGCATGATTCGCCGGCAACGAGGAGAAAAGGCCAAGGCGGCGTTTCTTCCCTTGGGCAACCTTGGCGTTTCCAGCCGCCAGCTTTACAATGCCACGCTGGCTTCCCTCCGCCATTCCAACACCGGTGGCCCTGACGCGAAGCCAGGGAAAAATACGGGCACGAAGACGGCGAAAAACGGATCCTGACTATTCTTTGGCCGCAAGGATCAATCGTTGGTATGGTGTAAAATCAAAGGTTTACGGACAGCGCCATTTGGTGGAACAGATTATGACGAATCAATTGAAGACAGCGGCCCTCGAATACCACCGCAGCCCGAAGCCCGGTAAACTGTCCATCGCCGCGACCAAGCCGCTGGGCACCCAGCGCGACTTGGCCCTGGCCTATTCCCCCGGCGTCGCCTATGCCTGCGAAGCCATCATCGCCGACCCCGAACAGGCCGCCAAGCTGACCGTGCGCGGCAACCTGGTGGCCGTCATAACCAATGGCACCGCCGTCCTGGGCCTTGGCGATATCGGCCCCCTTGCCGCGAAACCGGTGATGGAAGGCAAGGCGGTGCTGTTCAAGAAGTTCGCCGGCATCGACGTTTTTGACCTGGAAATCGCCGAGCGGGACCCTTCCCGGCTGGCCGACATTGTCGCCGGCCTGGAGCCCACCTTCGGCGCCATCAACCTGGAGGATATCAAGGCGCCCGAGTGCTTCGAGGTCGAGAGCCTGTTGCGGAAACGGATGAATATTCCGGTGTTCCACGATGACCAGCACGGCACGGCCATTGTAGCCACGGCGGCGCTGGTCAACGCCCTGAAGGTGGTCGGCAAGGATATCGGCAAAGTAAAAATGGTTTCCACCGGCGGCGGCGCCGCCGGCATCGCCTGCCTGAACCTGATGGTGGACATGGGCTTGGACCGGGAAAACATAACCCTGGTCGACCGGATTGGCGTGGTGTACGCAGGCCGCACGGAGGAAATGGACCCTTACAAGGCAGCCTTCGCCCAGGATACCGCGGGCCGGACCCTGGATGACGTTATCGACGGCGCCGACGTATTCCTCGGACTTTCGGCGCCGGGAATCCTGACCTCGGACATGGTCTCCCGCATGGTCGAAAGACCGATCATTCTGGCCCTGGCCAACCCAAATCCGGAGATTGTCCCCGAAGACGCCCGTTCGGCGCGGCCCGATTGCATCATCGCCACTGGGCGTTCCGATTATCCAAACCAAGTCAATAATGTCCTTTGCTTCCCCTTTATTTTCCGCGGCGCCCTGGACGTCGGCGCCACGACCTTCAACGAGGAAATGAAGCTCGCCGCCGCTACCGCCATCGCCGGCCTGGCCATGGCGGAAAGCTCGGAGATCGTCGACAAGGCCTATGGCGGGGAATTGCAGAGTTTTGGCCCCGATTACCTGATCCCCAAGCCTTTCGACCCCCGCCTGATCGGCGAAATCGCACCGGCGATCGCCAAGGCGGCCATGGATTCCGGAGTGGCGGCGCGGCCCATCGAAGACTTCGATGCCTACCGGGAACAACTCGATCAATTCGTCTTCCGCTCCGGCCTGCTTATGAAGCCGATCTTCACCCGCTCCAAGGAAGACCCCAAGCGGGTGGTTTACGCCGAGGGCGAGAACCGGCGGGTCCTGCGCGCGGTGCAAACCCTGGTCGACGAAGGCATGGTCCGGCCCATCCTGGTCGGCCGCCCCGAGGTGATCCAAACAAGGATCCACCAGCTTGGACTACGAATCCGGCCAGACCGGGAATTCGAGATTGTTAATCCGCAGCAGGACGACCGGTACGATGATTACTGGCGGACCTACCAGAAGATCATGGAGCGGAAAGGCATCACGCCGGCGGCGGCGCGCACCATCGTCCACACGAACACCACGGTCATCGCCGCCCTGATGCTGGAAAAAAATGAGGCGGACGCCATGATTTGTGGCGTCCAGGGCCGCTATCACTGGCACCTAAAGCATGTCCTGGAAATCATCGCCAAGGCCGAAGGGGTCAAGGATGTATCGGCCATGATCGCCTTGATCCTGCCCCGGGGAACATTCTTTTTCTGCGATACCCATGTCACCTTCGACCCCACCAGCGAGGAGTTGGTTGAAATGACGCTGCTGGGCGCCGATGCGGTCAAGCGTTTTGGCATAGAACCCAAAATAGCCCTGCTGTCTCATTCCAATTTCGGTTCGTCGCCATCGGTTACATCGGTAAAGATGCGCGAAGCCACCCGCCTGCTGCGCCAACGCGCGCCCGACCTGGAAGTGGAAGGCGAGATGCACGGCGATACCGCCCTGGACGAAGAGCTGCGCCAGCGGATCTTCCCAAGTACCCGCCTTTCCGGCCAGGCCAACACGTTCATATTTCCCAATATCGACGCCGCCAACAACGCCTATAACCTGGTGAAATCGCTGGGAGAAGCCCAACCGGTGGGCCCGGTCCTGCTGGGCACGGCCAAGCCCACCCATATCCTGACCCAATCCGTAACCGTGCGGGGCATCATCAACATGAGCGCCGTCGCCGTGGTCCATGCCCAAGGTTAGGGCCAAAGGTTAGGACCTGGGGCACTAACCTTGGGCCAGGGCGGATTCCAGGATGCGGCCGGTCGCCACGTCCAGAGCCATCAAGTCCCGGCCGATCACCAGCCGGCCCGAAAAGTCGCCGGCCACTTCCCGGGTTAACGCGGTTTCGTCGAAACGGGGAGGAACAAAATGGGTGAGCACCAGGGTCCCGGCCCGCGCCCTGGCCGCCACCTTGCCGACAACACTGGAAAGCGTGTGATAGCTGGCCACGTTGTCGATGGTTTCCTGGGAACGCCGGCCTTCCACCACTTTCATTTCCCGGTGGATGAAGACTTCGTGCAGCAGCATATGAACACCTGACGCCGCTTCATCCAGGGCGCCGCATTCGGTGGTGTCGCCGCTGATGAACAGGCTTGTCGTTGTCCCGCCGCCGTCGCTTTCAACCTTGAAACCAAAAGCATGGCGTACCGGACGATGATTTACTTGGATGCAGGTAACGGTGAGGGCGCCAAAACCAAATTGACTGCCGTGGGCGAATTCCGTGGCCTCCACTTCCAGTCCGGCGGTGGATGGCCGGCATTCATGGGCTTGCCGCTGTTCCAACTCGGGCCGCCACACTTCCATGACCCGCCGAACCATCTGGTTCGTTCCCGGCGGGCCAAATATCCGGTGTGGCCGGTCACGGCCCTGGTGCCAGCTTGAAATCACCAACTGGAACAAATCAACGATATGATCGGAATGCAGGTGGGTGATCAAAAGTCCGTCCACATCCCGTCCCGGACACCCGGCCGCCAGCAGGCGCTGGGTTACGCCGGAGCCGCAATCAAACAACAGATTAGCCCCGGCACCGCCCTGAACCAATGCGGCGGGCCCATACCGGTCCACCGAGACGCTGGGACATCCGGTTCCGAGCAAGGTAAGCTTCATACTGGGACCCTATTCGATCTCCGGTCAAAACGCGATATTTGAAACCAGGCCCGAGCATAGGGAGCCCGATGCCGGGCCGGCCCGCCGTTCATGTTCAGTTCAACGGAATTCCGCTACAATGCACCCCATGCGCACCCAATACGCGGCTATCATAGGGCGCCTGATATGGT
>JAJRSS010000008.1 GCA_024278615.1 Alphaproteobacteria bacterium | reverse complement strand
CCTCGATCAGGAAGCCGAGCACGTCGGAAATCAGGTTGAACAGGCCGGCGGCGTTGTCGTTGAGAAAATCCACGAAAATCTTGATCCACCGGCCCAGGGGAATCTTGTTGTCGGTCAGCCAGTCCATAGGTATTTCCGGCCCCTCCCGATTATTTTTACTCCCCCCACCCCAGCCCTCCCCCGCAAGGGGGGAGGGGGCGCATAATTTCCCAACAGCGTTTCTCCATCAACGACGAAGGGATATGGGACTACCATGCACCTCTTTCCCCCTTCTTCCCCCGAACTTAAAACAAGAGGACGCCCGCCCCCAGGGGGGGAAGGAAAATGCCTGACCTACCTCTTATTCCCTCCCCCTTGATGGGGGAGGGTTGGGGTGGGGGTGCGTCCAGGGAGTTGCCTAGAGGCCCAGCCCCTTCCTGGCCGCCGCCATGCCGTCGCCGCCCTTGAAGGTGGTGACGCCCTTGAGCCAGCCGGCGACGACGTCCGGGTGCTTCTTCAGCCACGCCTTGGCCGCCTTGTCCGGGTCTTCGCCGTCGTTGAGGATGGCGCCCATGATTTCGTTTTCCATGGCCAGGGAGAACTTCTGGTTGGTCAGCAGCTTGCCGACGTTGGGGCATTACTGGGTATAGCCGGCGCGGACGTTGGTATGAACCGTCGCCCCGCCGTAATTGGGACCGAAGTAATCATCGCCGCCGGACAGGTAGGTCATATCGAAGTTGGCGTTCATCGGGTGGGGCTCCCAGCCCAGGAAGACGATCCATTTCTTGGACCTCACCGCCCGGGCGACCTGGGACAGCATGCCCTGTTCGCTGGATTCCACCAGCTTGAAACCCTTGAGCCCGAAGGCGTCCTTGTCGAGCATGTCCTGGATCAGCCGGTTGCCGTCGTTGCCCGGTTCGATACCGTAAATCTTGCCGTCCAGCTTGTCCTTGAACTTGGCGATGTCGGCGAAATCCCTGATCCCGCCCTCGGCCACGAAGGTGGGCACGGCGAAGGTGTACTTTGCCCCTTCCAGGTTGACGCCGATGGTCTCCACCGAGCCGTCTTCCCGGTAGGCCTTGATGTCGCCTTCCATGGTCGGCATCCAGTTGCCGAGAAAGACATCGATGTCCTTGTTCTTCAGGCTGGCGTAAGTCACCGGCACCGACAGGATCTGGACCTTGGGCTTGTAGCCCAGCGCTTCGAGAACCACGGACGTGGCCGCCGTGGTCGCCGTGATGTCGGTCCAGCCGACGTCGGAGAATCGCACCGTCTGGCACGCCGCCGGGTCGGCGGCCTGAACTTCGGTGATGTGAGCGGATATTCCCAGGGCCAGCGCCACCGCGCCGGCCAAAATCGTGCCGCGAATCATTGTTCTGATCATCATTGCCTCCCTATACATATTATTGCAGGCGTCCTTGGCGGGCGCTTTCGGCGGCGACCTTAGCACGATTTTTCCGCCGTCGCCATGGCCGGAAAAAAGGGCCATCTGGTCCGTTGATCGGCGGCGCGATGTAGGCCATGATCGGCCCAACCCGGCAAAAAAGGACCCGGTAAAAACAGCAAAAATGGGGGCGAACATGGCTGAACTTCCCAACCAGGCCAGGGTGGTCATCATCGGTGGCGGCATCATCGGCTGTGCCATCGCCTATCACCTGACGAAAATGGGCGAACGCGACGTGGCGGTGGTGGAAAAAAGCGGCCTCACCCACGGCGCCACCTGGCACGCCGCCGGGTTGGTGGGGCAATTGCGCACGTCGCGCAACACCACCCGCATGTTGCAGAAAAGCGTCGAACTTTACGACACCCTGGAAGAAGAAACCGGCCAGGCCATCGACTGGAAAAAGGTCGGCAGCCTGCGCTTGGCCTGTTCGGACCAGCGAATGATGGAAATCAAGCGCGCCGCCACCATGGCCAAGAGCTTCGGCCTGGAAATGCACATCATTTCGGCCAAGGAAGCCCAGGACCTGTTCCCCATCATGAGCACCGATGACGTGCTGGGCGCCGCCTACATCCCCACCGACGGCCACATCGATCCGTCCGGGGTCACCCAGGCGCTGGCCAAGGGCGCCCGCGGCCGCGGCGCCAGGGTCGTCCAGGGGGTGCGGGTCACCGGCTTCACCCTGGCCGGCCGGCGGGTCACCCAGGTGCTGACCGAAGAGGGCGCGGTGGACTGCGAGATCGTCGTCAACGCCGCCGGCATGTGGGGCCGCGAGATCGGCCTGATGGCCGGGGTCAACGTGCCGGCCCTGGCCCTGGAACACCACTTCCTGGTCACCGAACCGATCCCCGACATGCCGCAAGACATGCCCAACATGCGCGATCCGGATTACCTGGTCTATTACAAGCCGGAGGTCCAGGGGCTGGCCATGGGCGGCTACGAGCCGGACACGGTGCCCTTTGGCGAGAACGGCATCGACAGGGATTTCGGCCAGCAGCTTCTGCCCGAAAACATGGACCGCTTCGGCCGCATCGCCGAACTGGCGGCCAAGCGGACGCCGGTTTTGAACGACGTCGGTATCAAGCAGGTCATCAACGGTCCCATTCCCTATTCCGCCGACGGCGATTTCGTCATGGGCCTGGCGCCGGAACTGGACAACTATTTCGTCGCTTCCGGCTTCCTGTACGGCATCGCCGCCGGCGGCGGGGCGGGGCAGATGATGGCCGAATGGATTATCGACGGCGCCCCCAGCCTGGACCTGTGGCCCCTCGATATCCGCCGCTTCAACCCTCACCACAACGCGAAATCCTTCATGTACCCGCGGGCGGTGGAACTCTACGGCCATCATTACAAGATGCACTGGCCGGGCGAGGAACACCAAAGCGCCCGCCGCCTGCGCTTAGGCCCCCTGTACGACGTGCTCAAGGACCACGGCGCCGCCTATGGCTCCAAGGCCGGATGGGAACGGCCCAACTGGTTCGCGCCAAAAGGGGTCGCGCCGGTGGACGAGCCGTCCTTCGGCCGCGCCAACTGGTTCGGCCAGGTCGGCGAAGAACACCGCGCCGTGCGCGAAAGGGTGGCGCTGATCGACCAGACCTCGTTCAGCAAGTTCGAGATCTCCGGTCCCGGCGCCTTCGAGGCCCTGCAACGGCTCGCCGTCTCCAATCTCGACAAGCCTTACGAACAGTTCAGCGGGCACGCCGTCTATACCCAGCTTTGCAATGCGAAGGGCGGCATCGAGGCGGACCTGACGATCTGCCGCCTGGACGAAAACCGGTTCTATATCGTCACCGGCAGCGGCTTCGGCGTCCACGACATGAACTGGATTGAAACCCACGTCCCCGGCGACGGCTCGGTGACCCTCAGCGACATCACCTCGTCGCGGGCGGTGATCAACCTGTGCGGGCCCGAGGCGCGAAAGGTGCTTGAACGCGTTACCGAAGACGACGTCGGCAACCAAGCCTTGCCCTTCTCCCGCTTCAAGGAAATCGGCATCGGCGGCGCCCGGGTTCGTGCCATCCGCATCGGTTACGTGGGCGAACTGGGGTGGGAGTTGCATGTGCCGGTGGAATTCGCCCGCCGGGTGTACGATGAATTATGGCGGGCGGGCCAGGACTTCGGCATCGCCGACGTCGGCTACCGGGCGATCGATTCCCTGCGCATGGAAAAGGGATACCTGTATTGGAGTTCGGACATCACGCCCGACTACAACCCCTATGAAGCCGGGCTGGGTTTCCGGGTTTCGATGAAGAAAGGCGATTTCATCGGCCGCGAGGCGCTGGCGAAAGTCAAGGACGAAGGGCCGAAACAGAAACTTTCCATCTTCACCCTGGAAAAACCGGCCTCGGTGTTCGGCGGCGAGGCCCTCATGCGGGGCGGCCGGGTGCTAGGGGTGACCACCAGCGCCAATTTCGGCTACACCATCGGCAAGCCCATCGTTTACGCCTACCTGCCGGTGGAGGAACTGGAACACACGGACTTCGAAGTGGAAGCCTTCGGCGAAGCCTGTCCCGCCACCCGCCACGACGGCCCGCT
>JAJRSS010000092.1 GCA_024278615.1 Alphaproteobacteria bacterium | reverse complement strand
GTGCTGATCCTGGACGAACCCACCGCCGTGCTCACCCCGCAGGAAACCAGCGGCTTGTTCTCCGTGCTGCACCGGTTGAAGGACAAGGGCCTGGGGGTGCTTTTCATTTCCCACAAGCTTCAGGAGGTTATGGAGATCGCCGACCGCATGGTGGTGCTGCGCCGGGGCCGCGTCGCCGGCGCTCTTGACCGTGACCAGGCGGACGAACACAAGCTGGCCCAGTTGATGGTCGGCCGTGAAGTGGAAGCCGCGCCCCGGCCCAGGGTGGAGGCCGGCCGGGTCCGACTTCGCCTCGAGGGTCTTTCCGTCATCGGCGAGGGGGGGGAAACCCTGTTGCGGGATGTGGACCTGGAAGTGCGCGCCGGCGAAACCGTGGGCATCGCCGGCGTTTCGGGCAACGGCCAGGGTACCTTGGGCGCCTTCCTCAGCGGTACCGTTTCGGCGGCATCGGGCCGGCTGATCATCGATGGCGAGGAAATCGCCGCGCCCTCGCCCCGCCTTCTGACCGCCCGGGCGGTGGCCCGCATTCCGGAAAACAGGCTGGAAGACGGCGTTATCGGAGAAATGGCGGTCTGGGAAAACGTCATTTCGGAACGCTACCGTTCGGCCCGCTTCGCCCGGATGGGGTTCCAGCGCCAAGAAACGGCCCGGGCCAGTGCGAAAGACGTAATCCGGCGCTTCGATGTGCGCTGCCCCGGCGAAGAGGCCCAGACCAAGAACCTTTCCGGCGGCAATATCCAGAAACTGATCCTGGGGCGGTCCATGGAACTTGACCCGGGGATCATCATCGCCGGCCAGCCCACCCGGGGGCTGGATGTGGGTGCCGTTTCCTTCATCCATGGCCAGTTGAACGCGGCCAAGGCGGCGGGCGCGGCGGTGCTGCTTATCTCGGAGGACCTGGACGAAATCCGCGCCCTTTCCGATCGCATCTATGTCATGTATGCCGGCGGCGCGATACTTGCCGGCCGGCCGGAAGAGGTGAGCATCCTTCAACTGGGCCTGATGATGGCGGGCCGGGGCGAAAAAGGGCGTGACAAAGGGCGCGGCAACGGGGGCGGGGCGGACCTTGCGACTGGAACCTAGAACCGAACGCTCGCTGGCGGTCACCGCCATCGCGCCGGTGGCGGCGCTGGCGGTCAGCCTCGGCGTCAGCGCCTTATTGGTGCTGGCCTGGGGCGGCATCGACCTGGGCAAGGCGGTGCAGGCCCTGATCAACGGTTCCCTGGGCTCGCCCTTCGCCCTGGCCGAAACCCTGACCCGGGCGACGCCGCTGATCTTCACCGGGCTTGCGGCGGCGGTGGCTTTTCGCGCCAAGTTCTGGAATATCGGCGCCGAAGGGCAGCTCTACGCCGGGGCGATGATCACCATCGCGCTGGGCACCGGCGCCGTGGCCCTGCCGTCTTACCTGTTGATTTCGGTGCTGGTGCTGGCCTCGGCGGCGGCCGGGGCGCTGTTGCTGCTGGGCCCGGCATTGTTAAAAGCCCGTTTTGGCGTCGATGAGGTGGTGACCACCTTGCTGCTCAATTTCATCGTCATCCTGTTCGTCGGCATGATGCTGGAAGGCCCGCTCAAGGACCCCATGGGCCTGGGCTGGCCCCAGTCGGAGCCGGTGACCGGCGAGGCGGAACTGCCCAAGTTGTGGAAAGGGCTCAGGCTTCATGCGGGGTTTCTCATCGCCTGCGGCCTGGCCGTCGCCATCTGGATCATGGGCCGGTTTTCCGTGCTCGGTTTCGAAATCCGCGCCCTCGGCCACAATCTTCGGGCAGCGCGTTTCGCCGGGGTGCCGGTGACGGCGACGGTGGTCAAGCTGGCCCTGATTTCCGGTGGCGTCGCCGGTATCGCCGGGTTCAGCGAAGTGGCCGGCCTGAAAGGCAACCTGACCCAGGATTTGTCCCCCGGCTTCGGCTACACGGGGATCGTCGTCGCCATGCTCGCCTACCTGCATCCCCTGGGCGTTATCCTGGCCGGGATCTTCGTCGCCGGCATCTTCGTCGGCGCCGACGCCATGAGCCGTACCGTCGGCGTTTCCAACTATATCGCCGATGTCATGGTCGCCACTTCCCTGCTGTGCATGCTGGTCGCCATGTTCTTCTCCCGCTACCGGATCAGGCGGGGCTGAAATGGAATTTATCGAACCCCTGCTGATGGGCACCTTCTGGGCCGCCACCGTGCGCATCGCCACGCCGCTTATCCTGGGCACCCTGGGCGAACTGGTATGCGAAAGGGCCGGGGTGCTCAACCTGGGGATAGAAGGGATCATGACCCTGGGCGCCGTCATCGGTTGGGTCACGGTCTACCTGGGCGGGGACTTGTGGCTGGGGGTGCTGATGGCGGCCCTGTTCGGCGCCATGGCGGGGCTGGTGCACGGGGTGTTCACGGTCCAGTTGGGATTGTCGCAACACGTCAGCGGCATCGGCCTCACCCTGCTGGCGACCAGCGTTTCCTATTATTTCTACCGGTTGCTGCTGCCCGGCGTTTCCTCGCCGCCGACCATCGAAGCCTTCGCCGAATACCCCATCCCGGGGCTGTCCGCCATTCCGCTGGTTGGTCCGGCCCTGTTCAACCAGACGCCGATGACTTACCTGGCCTTCATTCTCACCGGCCTGGTCGCCTTTATTCTATACAAGACGCCCCTTGGCCTGGCGGTCAGGACCGTGGGCGAGAACCCGGCCGCCGTCGAAGCCCAGGGCCTGTCGGTCAGCGGCCTTCGCATGGGCGCCGTCGCCTTCGGCAGCGCCATCATGGCGATCGGCGGCGCCTTCCTGACCATGTCCACCTTCAACGCCTTTTTCTTCAACATGGTCAACGGACGCGGCTGGATCTGCATCGCCCTGGTGGTTTTCGGTTCGTGGCGGCCGGGAAAGGTGGTGCTGGGGGCGATCATCTTCGCCGGCATCGACGCCTACCAGTTGCGCCTGCAACAGTTCCTGCCCGACATCCCCTATCAGATCTTCCTCATGTCCCCGTACGTGATTTCCATCCTCGCCCTGATCGTCATGTCCCGGCGGGCCGAATACCCCAAGGCCCTGATGGTTCCCTACCGGAAGGGAGAGCGGTAGTCTGGGCCGGCTATCCGGGCTTGGCAGCGACGAAGGAAACGAACCATGCTTGATCTCATCATCCGCAACGCCACCCTCCCGGACGGACGGGAAGGCATGGACATCGCCGTTGAAGGCGAACGCATCGCCGATGTGGTTCCGGCCATGGACGCCGCCGCCGCCCAGGAGATCGACGCCGGCGGCAACCTGGTCACGCCGCCCTTCGTCGATTCCCACTTCCACATGGACGCCACCCTCAGCTTCGGCCAGCCGCGCATCAACCGCTCGGGCACCCTGCTGGAAGGCATCGCCCTGTGGGGGGAGTTGAAACCTCACCTGACCCACGAGGCGATCATCGCCCGGGCGCTGGAATACTGCGACTGGGCAGTGGCCAACGGCGTGCTGGCCATCCGCAGCCACGTGGATATCTGCGATGACCGCCTGCTGGCCGTCGACGCCCTGATCGAGGTGCGGGAAAAGGTCCGGGACTACATGGACCTGCAACTGGTGGCCTTTCCCCAGGATGGGTATTTCCGCCATGCCAGATCGGCGGAAAACCTGGCCCGGGCCCTGGACAAGGGCGTCGACGTGGTCGGCGGCATTCCCCATTTCGAACGGACCATGGAAGACGGCCGGGCATCGGTAATCGCGCTTTGCGCGATCGCCGCCGAACGGGGACTGCTGGTGGACATGCACTGCGATGAAACCGACGATCCCCTGTCCCGGCACATCGAAACCCTGGCTTGCGAAACCCGGCGGCTGGGGATGGAAGGGCGGGTGTCGGGCTCGCACCTGACCTCCATGCACTCCATGGATAATTATTACGTGAGCAAGCTTCTGCCGCTGATCGCCGAGGCCGGGGTGACGGCGGTGGCCAATCCGCTGATCAACATCGTCATCCAGGGCCGCCACGACACCTATCCCAAGCGCCGCGGCATGACCCGGGTGCCGGAGTTGATGGCGGCGGGAGTCAATGTCGCCTTCGGCCAGGACTGTGTCATGGACCCGTGGTACCCGCTGGGCTCCGGCGATTTGCTGGATGTCGCCCACATGGCCCTGCACGTCGGCCTGATGACCGGCCAGGAAGACATGCGCCGCTGTTTCGACGCCGTCACCGTCAATGGCGCCCGCGCCCTCGGCCTGGACGGTTATGGGATCGGGAAGGGCTGCCGCGCCGATCTGGTGGTGCTTCAGGCGGGCAACCCGGTGGAAGCCATTCGCCTGCGTTCGCCGCGCCTGCATGTCATTTCCCGGGGCCGCGTGGTGGCCCAGGCCAACGCCAGGCAAAGTCGGCTGTCTCTCCCCGGGCGCCCGGAAACTTGCGCATTTACCCTCGGTGTTTAATCGAAGACCACAGGAAAGCCCCACCATGCCCCGTACCGTTGTCATCGGCGAGTTCGCCCACGAAACCAATACCTTCAGTAAAATTCCGACGACGGTGGAACTGTTCAGGGCCCGCCAATGCCTGGCCGGCGATGAACTGTTGTCCGGGCTGAAGGATACCAACACGGAAATCGCCGGTTTCATGGACCGGGCCGCCGTACATGGGTGGCGGCTGGTTCCCACCGTTTCCACCACCGCCAGCCCGGGGGGGCGGGTCACCCGCCAAGCGGTGCGGGAACTGGGCGGCATGATCGTCGACGGGGTTCGGGCAAACGCCGATTGCGACGGGGTTCTGCTGGCCCTGCACGGGGCCATGGTGACGGAAGGAAGCGAGGATGGCGAAAGCGAGCTACTGGCGCAAATCCGGGAAATCGTCGGGCCCAAAACGCCCATCGCCGTCACCCTGGACCTGCACGCCAACGTGACCGACCGGATGACCGGACTGGCCAATATACTGGTTTCCTACCGGACCTATCCCCACATCGACATGCGGGACCGGGGCGCCGATGCCGCCGACCTGCTTGAACGGGCCATGGCCGGCGAAATCCGGCCCCGCACCGTCGCCGCCCGCCGCCCGCTGCTGCAAGGCTGCAACCATGGCCGCACCCACGACGGGCCCATGATCCCGCTGTTGGAAGAGGCGCGCCGGTTTGAACACGAACCGGGGGTACTGGCGGTCAGCATCAACGCCGGGTTCTGGCATGCGGACATATTCGAAGCCGGGCCCACGGTCACCGTAACCGGGGACGGGGACGATCCACACTATCGCCAAATCGCCGAAATCCTGATGGACAAGGTGTGGGAACGGCGGGACGACAACACCCTGGAATTTCTAACCCCCGAAAAGGCGGTCAGCCTTGCCGCGGAATCCTCAGGCGGAACCGGGCCGGTGGTGATCGCCGATTTCGCCGATAATCCCGGCGGCGGCGGTTACGGCGATGCGACCAATCTTTTGCGGGCCATGTTGGAAGGGGGGCTGGAAAACGCCGCTTTCGGCGGCATCTGGGACCCGGAAGCCGCCCAGGTCATGACCCGGGCGGGGGAAGGGGCCGAGATTACCCTGGACCTGGGCGGCAGGACCGAACCCGCCATGGGGGGTGGTCCGGTGACGCTCACCGGGACCGTCGTGAAAACCACCGACGGGACGTTCCGTTATCGGGGACCCATGCACGGGGGCGTGGAATCCTGTCTTGGGCCGTCGGCGGTGATCCGTTCGGGTGGCGTCGATGTGGCGGTGGTTTCCCACAACATGCAGTGGCTGGACCTGGAGATGTTTTTCAGCAACGGCATTGATCCCCGGGAAAAGTCGGTGGTGGCGGTAAAATCCATGCAGCACTTCCGCGCCGCCTTCGGGCCCATCGCCCGTCAGGTGCTGGTCGCCGACTGCGGCGCGCTGTGTACCCCCAGCGGCGAGGGGATCGAATTCAATAAGGTGCGCCGCCCGGTGTACCCCCTGAATTCCCTGGAATCCTGCCTGAAATTCATCGGCGACGGCTGATCCGGCGCCATCCCGCGCTGCTTATGATGATGATTGAACCTTGGCCTTTCGCAGGCTGGGGGTGTGATGAAAAATGGCTGGAATCAGCTAATAAAACCTCCCATCAGTATTCTCAATACCAGCCCGGAAAATACCCGGGCTTTTGTGATCAGGCTCACATACCCCGGTGGACGGCTCGGGTAGAATGACTCCAATACCAATATAAATTCCATTGCTTTTGCTGGGAAATTTGTGACAAGGCGTTGAAAATGCTAAGCAATTTTCATCAGGAGGAAGTCATGGATGGAGCTAGGATTAAGGCAATGAGGGGAATTCCCGCATTGACGCTGGTGATGTCGATGGGGCTGGGTTTGGCCGGGGGGCTCAATCCGACTTACGCCGGCGAGCCTGCGGCGGGGATGACCACCGCCGCGCTGGCTACCATTAAAAGCGATCAGGTTCAGATGCGCGCCGCCCAGGCCGTGGAGCGCCTGGGGCAGGAAGCGGTCGCCGTTTTATCGGATCATTCCCTAAACAAGGAACAACGGGCGTCCTATTTTCACAAGATTCTTTCCCGCGACCTGGATATCCCGGTGCTGGCCAAGTTCATGCTCGGCCGCTACTGGAAACGCGCCACCGCTGACCAGCGCGCTGCTTATACCGAAGTCTTCACCGCCTTCATCCTGAAGACGTATTCGACCAGACTGGGTGGGGCGAAGGTCGATGCATTCCATGTGGTCAAGGCGAACAAAGCAAAAAACAGCAAGGATATCTTTGTCCACACCAGGGTCATCCGTTCCGATGCGGACCCCGTCCAGGCCACTTGGCGGATCAGGCCTTACGGCGATGAATTCCGGATTGTCGACCTGGTTGTCGAAGGCATCAGCATGGCCATAACCCTGCGTCAGGAATTTGCCTCCATCCTGCGAAAGGGCGACGGTGTTGACGGCTTGATCCAAAAACTCAAGGACAGGATTACTTAAAGGCCGGATCGGTTAAAGGAATGGCCATCGTACCAGACCTCTAAACTTCCGCCTTTTGACCAGGACTGCTCCTTTCGGGGCGATCTTCCGCAGGCCGGTCTATTCATTCATTGCACTGGGTGGGGGCGACTTTGCACTCCTGCCCCGAGGCGGCGCACTGGGCCAGGGCCGCTTTCTCCGCGATTGGTTTCGTTTTTCCCCTGCCCACGCCCAGGGCCCCGTCGTTACCAAGGGAAAAGGTGCCGCATTGCCCGGGGCCGAAATTGAGCACCACACGGCAATCGTCGACCAGGCAGAACTTGACGGCGAGGTCTGACGCTCGCTGTTGATCGACGACATTTCGGCGGATGTGCCAACGTTGAGTGGCCTGGGAATAGGCGATGGCGCCGTACCGGGGACGGTCGGGAAGGGCGATGGCCTTTTCCACTTTTTTCAAAACCTCCTGAACTTCGGCGCATCCGGCCAAGGCCAACAGGAAAAAAACATAATTTTTGGAGGGCTTAATATTTTCATATTTGGCGATGTTGGTCCGAGTGTTCCCCGGACCGCAATCCGGAATTCCCAATTATTACAGGTGTTCGAAGATGGCCCAGCCTAAAGCCCGGTGCCGCCAATCCCCTCACCGTCATTTCCGTGTCCGCCGCCCGAAGCGCCGGTAATAATAGTCTTGCCGCCGCTTTTACCGTCGTCGCTACTGCTGCTGTTGTCACCGCCGCTGCCGCTATCAGCGCCGCCACTGCCGCTTTTACCGCCGCCGCTTGCGCCGCCGCCGCCACTGTCCGACGCTCTTGCGCCGCCGCTCAAGGACAACAATACGGGCGCGACGTAAACAAGGGCCGTGGTCAGGCCCAGCCTGGCCAGTGCCCGGCGGCGGGTTATCTGAACGGCGCAACCTTGTTTCGATGAGTTCATGGTTTCGTCACTATCTTCAATGCCCAGGGTACTTTTCATGATTCCGGCTCTTTCTTCAATAGGACCCTAATAAAAAGGGGCACGAATAAACACCGGCAGCGATAATTTTTTTGCCGCCGATATGCCCCGCTCCCTGTTCTTCCAGTCCGCGATCATCCCAGTGACTGGCAAAGATTATTATTGGTTCAATATTTTATTCTATCGAAGTGCCCATAAACAGAAAATTAAGCAACTGTTCATAGACCGTTCATAATTAAAGGCATATCTGTCAATGGTTTATATTGTGCGGGGAAAGCCGCAGGTCAGGTAAGGCCGGGCCGTCCCCTTCTGGCGGGCAGGCGAACTTCCGCCCTCAGGCCGCTCAGGCCTGTTTCAGGCGCTGCTTGGCGAAGGGCAAGCGTTCCGCCATACATCTCCATCAGATCCGCCACGATGGCCAGACCCAGGCCCGATCCGGGTTCCCGTTCGTCCAGCCTTTTTCCCCGCGCGGTCGCCATTTGGCGCTTTTCCGCCGACAGGCCGGGGCCATCGTCATCCACATCGATAACCATACCGCCGTCTTCCATATGGCCGCTGATGGCGACGCGGTGCCTTGCCCATTTGCAGGCGTTCTCCATCAGGTTGCCCAGGATTTCCTCCATATCCTGGCGTTCGCCGACGAAGACCATTTCGGCGGGGACGTCGATGGTGAATTCAAGGTTCTTATCGGCGAAGGATTTGTTCAATCCATCCCGAACGGCCCTGACCACTTCGCCGATCCGTATGGAGGTGACGGCGTATTCCGAGCGGCCGGCGGCGGCGGCCCGCGTCAAGTGATGCTCGACCAATCTTGAAATGGTTTCCACATGCTGCTTCATCGAAGCTTCCCCAGGGTGTTTGGGGCCACCGTGCAACTCGGCCTTCAAAAGGGTAAGCGGCGTCTTGAGCGCATGGGCCAGATTTCCCACATGTTGACGCGCCCGGCTGACCTGAGCCTGGTTTTCATCCAGCACCGTCTCCACCGCGTTGACCAGGGGCATCACTTCCTTGGGGTAGCCTTCCTGGAAATGGTCCCGCTCGCCCAGGCGGATTTCATCGAGGTCACGGGCAAGGGCGCGCAACGGGCGGAGTCCGTAACTGACCTGAAGAACGATGGCCAGCAAGGTGCCTATTCCCAGCAGGCTCAAGGAGATGAACAACAGAGTGTCGAACCGGCTTCGTTCGGCGGAAAGTTCCGCGAGGTCGCCGGCGACGGAGAAACGTACCGGCGAGGGCAGCCCTTCGATGGTCAGGGTTCGGCTGGCGAAACGAAGGGCCGTGCCCTTGGGGCCGGTCATGTCACCCCTTTCGATGATGCCCCGTCCGGCTCTCGCATCGGGAAGGCGCAGTTCCTGGTCCCACAGGGACCGGGACCGGACGATGGCCCCGTTCCCCCCCGATGCCTGCCGGGATACCTGCCAGTACCATCCGGAAAGTACCTGCTCGAACCTGGGATCGCCCAATGATCGGACAATATCAATATGGCCTTGGGCCGTGGTTCGCACGGCGGCGACGATGCCGTTCAGAAAGATTTCAAGCTTCTTGTCGAAAGCCTGTTCGACGGATTGCTGAAATGCATAGGACAGCGCGAACCCGCCGGCCAGCAATACGGCCAAAATCCACGCAACCGCCGAGACGACAAGCCGGGTGCGAAGGTTCGTGGACTTCATCGGTGCATCATTGTTCCGGTACATCCAGCCTGAATCCCTGGCCTCGCGCCGTGGCGACAAGGTTGGCGCTGAGATTTTTGCGAATGCGGCTGATGATAACGTCGATTACATTGGAATCCGGGTCCGCGTCATCAACGTAAATGTGTTCCAGAAATTCCGTACGGGTAATTATCTTGCCCGGATGGTGCATCATGTACGAAAGGACCCGAAACTCCAGCGCCGTTAATTGCAGGGGCTCGCCCGCATCGGTTACCCGGCCGCTCATGGTGTTCAGCCTCAGGGGGCCGCAAACCAATTGGGGCACGGCGTGACCGGCGCTCCTTCGGATCAGGGCACGAAGCCGGACCACCACCTCTTCAACCTCGAAGGGCTTGGTCAGGTAGTCATCGGCGCCGGCGTTGAACCCGGCGAGTTTTTCCGACCACCGTCCCCGGGCGGTGAGGATAAGCACCGGGGCGTTCTGACCCGCTTCACGCCAGCGCTGCAATACGGTCAACCCGTCCAGTTCCGGCAGGCCAAGGTCGAGTACCGCGGCATCGAAACTTTCCGTGTTTCCCTTGAATTCGGCATCCACCCCGTCGAGCGCCGTTTCGATGGCAAACCCGGCGGAGGTAAGCACGTTCACCAGCAGGGCTGAAAGTTTTTCATCGTCTTCGACAACCAGAATTTTCACGGCTAATCCCGTTCCCCGCCAATGCCACGGCCGCCAAGTCCGATTATCTCACCGGTCCGTGCATTAACCGTGAACTCCAGAAAACGGCCCTCGGCGGTGATCAAATTGATTTCATAGGTCATGCCGGTATTGCCGTCTTCATCATTTTCCAGTTCCACCTCTACAACCCGGCCATTGTATTCCCGTTCCACCTTTTCGATGATGGTCAGGATCGGCAGAATTTTTCCCGACCGGACGGCCTCCAGGGCCTCGTCATGGCTTAACCCGGCCATGGCCGCCTGGTTTAATCCCAAGACAGGCCCAAGACTCCATATGAGGTACCATATCAGGCGCCCTATGATAGCCGCGTATTGGGTGCGCATGGGGTGCATTGTAGCGGAATTCCGTTGAACTGAACATGAACGGCGGGCCGGCCCGGCATCGGGCTCCCTATGCTCGGGCCTGGTTTCAAATATCGCGT
>JAJRSS010000091.1 GCA_024278615.1 Alphaproteobacteria bacterium | reverse complement strand
TTTCAAAACGCCGAATCCGGATCATGGCTCCACGGCCTTCAGCGATTCCCGTCCTATTACTGGATGCTGGTTTACGTCCCCATCGCCCTGCCTGCCGCCGCGGTTGTCCTTGCCTACTTGTGGCGCAGGCTGGGCAAGGAGCGCTATGTGGTTGCGGGCGGCACATTATGCTTCCTCGCCGGAGCGGTCGGATTGGACTACCTTGAAGGCCGTTTCGCGACGCCAAAACATACCCCCATACCCCTGTCGATCTCCGGCGATACTTTCCTGTTCGATATATTCCTTGTGGAAGAGTACCTGGAAATGATCGGCGTATCGCTGATCCTTTGCGCTTTCGTTCAACACCTCTCCAACAGGATCGCCGATAAATCGCGGCGAACCGATACCTTACGGCCCAATGAAAAATGATTTCCTGCTCCGTGCCGGGCCAGTGCCCTCCCCCAGGAATCCCCTATGTGTGATCACCGTCACTTTGGCAAGCGAAGGGTTGGTGCATAATGAGTCCCCAGGCCTGCTGAAAACCGGGGCGTACCAATGAAAAAACTCAAGCGTGGTGTTGCCGGTTTTTGGCGTGATACGCGCGGCGTGTCGGCGATTGAATACGCCGTCATCATTTCCGCCCTTTCCGCGACCTTGCTTATCACGCTGCCCTCGGTCGGTAGCGGGCTCAGCGACAAATTCAACAGCATTTCAGTTGCCCTGGCCGATTCTTCTTCAGGAGGTAGCGGCGGTGGGGGAAGCGCCGGGGGCAGCGGCGGCAGCGGGGGAAGTGGCGGCAGCGGGGGAAGCGGTGGCAGCGGCGGCAGCGGTGGCGGTGGCAGTGGCGGCGGGGGAAGTGCCGGCGGGGGAAGTGCCGGCGGGGGAAGCGGCGGCGGGCAAAACAGCTAGCCCCGTCACCTCGATCCGGTCCCACCCCCGCTCGGACCCACCCCCGCTCGGACCCACCCCCGCTCGGACCCACCCAGGGGCGGGTCTTTCTTCCTTTGGAGTCGAATACAGGGATATTCCTGGCCTCCCCGGCGGGCTAATCGCCAGCGCATCTTCTCTTAATCATTGATCGGAAGGCCCGTTCCGGGCTAACAAACGGCCTGAATTCCGGTTTTCCGGTCCCCGCACCCCTGATAGGAAAATACATCATGGTTTCCCTGCAACCCCCCATCTGTGATTTCGGCTGGAAAGCGGTGGATTTCAGCCTGCCGGATATGGCGGGCGAGCCCCACGCCATCCACACCCTGGCCGGTTCGGCGGGGCCCAAGGGGCTGCTGGTCATGTTCATCTGCAACCACTGCCCCTATGTGAAATCGGTCCTCGACCGCATCGTCCGCGACGCCAAGGAGCTTCAGGGCAAGGGCATTGGAGTCGTCGCCATCATGTCCAACGACCCGGCCGAATACGCCGAGGATTCACCCGAAAACATGAAGAAGGTGGCCGAAGCCCAGGGTTTCACCTTTCCCTACCTGTTCGACGAAACCCAGGCCGTGGCCCGCGCTTATGGCGCCGTCTGCACGCCGGATTTCTTCGGTTTCAATGCCGATCTGGAACTGCAATACCGGGGCCGGCTGGATGAATCCCGCAAGCAAGCCGCGCCATCCGACGCCCGGCGGGACCTGTTCGAGGCCATGTGCCAGATCGCCGACACCGGACAGGGCCCCCGGGATCAAATCGCCAGCATGGGCTGTTCGATCAAATGGCGGGATGGCTGAGCGGCCAATACCGGCGGGTTTGCCTTCGCGGCCCCGGAAAGATAGGTTAGCCGCAACACACGGAAGAAAATTGGGAGTCTAAGACGTGGCTGAACCGGTCGAAAGCGGCCTTTTCCGGGAAATCGACGAGGAACTGCGCCAGGAAAAGTATGCCAAACTGTGGAAACAGTATGGCAAACTCATCATTGCCGGGGCCTTGATCCTGGTCGTCGGGGTGGCCGGATTCAAGGGCTGGGAAACCTACGATCTTCAGAAACGCTTCCAGGATGGTGAAAAATTCGCCGCCGCCCTCGCCCTGGCGGACAACGGCGACTCCGAAAACGCCCTTCAGGCCTTGTCCAAGCTGGCCGAAGACGGCGGCAGCGGGTATGCCCTTCTCGCCCGCTTCCGGGCGGCGGCGATTCTGGTCCGGGACGGCCGCCTGGAAGAGGCCGCTTCCGCTTACGAGGCATTGGCCGGCGACTCAGGGATCGATGCAATCTACCGCGACATGGCGGTGGTGCTGGCGGCCCTGAACCGGCTGGACACGGCGGACCCGGCGGAACTGAACGCCCGCCTGGCGCCACTGACCGCCGACGACAACCCCTGGCGGCACAGCGCCAAGGAACTGTCCGCCGTAATCGCCCAAAAGGCGGGCGACAAGGCGACGGCGAGAGAATTGCTGCAAGGGCTGTCCAGCGACGCGACGGCGCCCGAAGGAATCCGCGGGCGGGCGGCTGAAATGCTGGCCGCCCTGGACGATCAGGGCCAATAGGGCGACAAGGAAAGGACGCGAAGGTGGCGGCAGGCGGCAAGGGGGCATCCATCCGGATATCGGCGCTTATGGCGCCGCTGATCTTGCTTGGCGCCTGTAGCGGTTGGTTCGGCGAGAGCGAAAACGAGCCCCTGCCCGGCAAGCGCATCAATATTTTGTCCTATGAACAGAAACTGGCGCCGGATCCGGAATTGAAGGAAAACCGTATCGTATTGCCCGAACCTTCGCCGACGCCGGATTGGCCCCAGGCCGGCGGTTACGCCAACCACTCCATGCAGCACATCGCGGTGGGCCAATCCCTGCGGCGGGTGTGGAAAGCCGACGCGGGCGCCGCCGCCAGCGACGAGGAGAGGTTCAATTCCTCGCCGGTAATCGGCGGTGGCCGAATTTTTACCCTGGACGTGGAAACCCAGGTCTCCGCCTTCGACGCGACCACCGGCAAGGTCATGTGGCGGGCGGAATTGACCCCCGATTACGAAGACGACGGCCACATCCCGGGCGGGCTGGCTTATGTCAACGGATGGCTGTTTGTCACCACCGGCTTCGCCGACGTGATCGCCCTCAACGCCGTGACCGGTCAGGTGATCTGGCGGCGGCGGGTAGGCGGTCCCATACGCTCGGCGCCGACGGTGCGCGGCGGAAGGCTGTTCGTGATCACCGTAGACAACACCCTTCTTGCCCTGGACGCCTACGACGGCAGCACCCTGTGGACCCACAGCGGCAACACGGAAGTCGCCAGCATTCTGGGCGGCGCCAGCCCGGCGGTCGACCAGGGAGTCGTCATCGCCCCCTTCTCGTCGGGCGAACTGGTCGCCCTGAACGTCGGCAGCGGCCGCGTGTTGTGGACGGAATCCCTTGCCGCGTCGGCTTTCCGGTCGGGAGAAATTTCCACCCTGTCCCACATCCGGGGACGGCCGGTGATCGACCGGGGCCGGGTCTTCGCGCTTAACCAGGGCGGGCGGATGGTATCCGTGGAACTGCGCAGCGGGCAGCGGGTGTGGACCAGGAAGGTGGGCGGACTGGAAAGTCCCTGGGTGGCGGGCGACTACATCTTCGTGCTGACCCGGGATTCGGAAGTGGTGGCGATGTCGCGCGACGATGGGCGCATCCACTGGGTTCAGCCCCTGCCCCGGTTCGAGAACCCGGAAGACCGGGAAGACCCGATCACATGGACCGGCCCCGTCCTGGCCAGCAACCGGCTGATCGTCGCCGGAACCCAGGGCCAGGTGTTGTCTATTTCCCCCTATAGCGGGCAAATCCTGGGCCGCGAGGAATTGGATGGCGGCGTCAGCGTGCCGCCGGTGATCGCCAACGGCACGCTCTATTTCCTCACCGACGACGCCGAACTGATCGCTTATCGTTGACCGTGCGCCGCCATGACCTTCACCGTCGCCATTGTCGGCCGGCCCAACGTCGGCAAGTCCACCCTATTTAACCGCCTGGCCGGCCGCAGGCTGGCCATCGTCAACGACGCTCCCGGCGTCACCCGCGACCGGCGCGAGGCGAGCGCCAGCATCGCCGATCTGAAATTCACCGTCATCGACACCGCCGGGCTGGAAGACGCCACCGGTGATACCCTGGAAGCGCGCATGCGTGAACAGACGGAAATGGCCCTTGGCGACGCCGACGTGGCGCTGTTGCTGATCGACGCCCGCGCCGGGCTGACCCCGGTGGACGAACATTTCGCCCACTGGCTGCGGCGGATGAAAACGCCGGTGATCCTTTGCCTCAACAAATGCGAAGCCGGCGCCGGGCAGGCCGGGCTGCTGGAAGCCTACAGCCTGGGCCTGGGCGACCCGGTGCCCTTATCGGCCGAACATGGCGAGGGCCTGGGCGGCCTGTACGATGCCTTGCGGCCCTATTCCGACCGCTATTCGGATCGGGCGGCGGAGGCCGGTGCCGGTGACGATGAAGGGGAAGACGAAGGGCGTCCCCTGCAACTGGCCATCGTCGGCCGCCCCAACGTCGGCAAGTCGACCCTGGTCAACCGGTTGCTGGGCGAGGAACGCATGCTCACCGGGCCCGAACCGGGAGTGACGCGGGACGCCATCGCCGTCGAATGGGAAGTCGGCGGGCGGCGGATCCGGCTGGTGGACACGGCGGGGCTGCGCCGCAAGGCCCGCATCACCGAGACGGTGGAAGGCCTTTCGGCGACCGATTCGCTGCGCGCCATCCGTTTCGCCCAGGTGGTGGCGCTGGTTCTGGAGGCCGAAACAGGGCTGGAAAAACAGGACCTGACCATCGCCCGCACGGTGATCGAGGAAGGCCGGGCGCCGGTCATCGTGCTCAACAAGTGGGACCGGGTGAAAGACAGGGCCATGGCCCTGAAACGGGTGGAAGACCGCCTGCGAACCTCCCTGCCCCAGGTGCGGGGCATTCCGGTGATCCCCTGTTCGGCGCTGAAGGGCGGCGGGATGAGCCGCCTTTTGCCGGCGGTGCTGAAGACTTATGACATCTGGAACCGGCGCATCCCCACCGCCGGCCTCAATGAATGGCTGCGCCACGCCACCGAAGCCCATCCGCCGCCCTTGGCCCGCGGCCGCCGGGTCAAGTTGCGCTACATCACCCAGGCCAAGACCCGGCCGCCGACGTTCATTGTTTTCGCCAGCCTGCCCGACGCCCTGCCCGACGCCTACAGCCGTTACCTGGTCAACGGCCTGCGCGAAGATTTCAACCTGCCCGGCATTCCCATAAGGCTGATCATGCGCAAGGGCGATAATCCTTACGCTTAGGCCGTATCCAATTTTACCGGAATCGCTTTATCTTCCGTCACCCCCGGACTTGATCCGGGGGTCCACGTTGTCCGGGTATGGAACCCGGTTAAGGGAAAGACGTGGATGGCCGGGTCTGCGCCCGGCCATGACGGTGTGCGAGACCATCTCATACCAGTTTGCATTGATCAGAACCCATGAGCCCATTCTCTGAGGCCGATTGACATTATTCTCCACGGCTGATCGATTAGCTTGTTCCAGGCTTCGGCTGAGATGGCGACGATCTCGTCGTATGATTTGAAGACGCGGTTG
>JAJRSS010000090.1 GCA_024278615.1 Alphaproteobacteria bacterium | reverse complement strand
GGCTTTCGCGGTCGCCGGGGAGTTTGGAGAACTACTTGTAATTGTCGTTGGATGGGCTAGCCTCCCCATGGCCCAGGCGCCGGAAAAAAAGGGCAGAAGACGATGCCTAAAAACAAGACGCGGAAAACACCGGAACTGATCCGCCGGATCATCGCCCAGGCGCAAAGGCGGCTGACGGGATCGAAACGGGTCCAGTTGGTGGATTTCATCCGCCGCTACTACGCCAACGTGCCGCCCCAGGATATCGCCAGCAAAGCTCCCGCCGACCTGTTCGGCGCCGCCATGGCCCATTGGAAGCTGGCCGCCCAAAAAGCCCCGGGCGAGGCCCGGGTTCGCGTCTACAACCCCAACGTCAAGGATCATGGCTGGGCGTCCGGCCATACGGTGATCGAGGTGGTCAACGACGACATGCCGTTCCTGGTGGATTCGGTGGCCGCCGAGATTAACCGCCAGGACATGACCGTGCACCTGATTGTCCACCCCATCTTCGAAGTCAGGCGGGGCAAGGGCGGCAGGCTGTTGGGGCTGGCCGGCGAAGGCCAGCCAATCACGGGACGGCCCGCGAAAGGCCAACCCAAAAAAGGCCGGTCCAAAAAAGGTCGGGCGGGCGCCGCATCGGAATCCTTCATGCACCTAGAAATCACCGAGCAGCCCGCCGACAGGCTTGATGATATCCGCGATGGGGTGCTGCGGGTGATGGCCGACGTGCGCGCCGCGGTCGAGGACTGGCGGCTCATGCGCGCGCAGATGAAAAGGGTCATCGGCGACCTGGAAATCCAGGCCGCCCGCCGCCCGACGGATGAAGCGGAGGAGGTAAGGGCGTTCCTCGAGTGGATCCATGATGACCAGTTCACCTTCCTGGGGTACCGGGAATACCGTTTCACGGGTGGACAAAAATCCCCCAAGGTTTCCGTCAACCGCAGGTCGGGCCTGGGTATTCTCCGCGATGCCGACCGGGTGGTGTTCGAGGAACTTCGCGGCATGGCTTCCATGCCGAACGAGGTGCGCGCCCTCATCCATCAGCCTGATCTTTTGATGGTGACCAAGATCAACCGGCTGTCGCCCGTTCACCGTCCGGTCCACATGGACTCCATCGGTATCAAGCGGTTCGACGCCAAAGGCAGGGCCATCGGCCAGCACGTGTTCATCGGCCTGTTCACCTCAACCGCCTACAACCGGACCCCCAGCAATATCCCCCTGCTGCGGCGCAAGCTGCACCGCACCATGGAAAGGGCGGGCTTCCCCAGGGCCAGCCACGACGGCAAGACCCTGATGAACATTCTGGCGAATTTCCCCCGCGACGAATTGTTCCAGGTTTCCGAGGAGCACCTGTTCAATACCGCCATGGGCATCCTGCATCTGCAGGGTCGTCAGCGGGTAGCCCTGTTCGTCCGCCGGGACGATTTCGAGCGCTTTATTTCATGCCTGGTGTACGTGCCCCGGGATCTCTACACCACCGATTTGCGCCGCCGCATGCAGGATGTTCTGTGCGAGGCCTTCGCCGGCAAGGTGACGGCCCATTATGCTACCCTGGGCGACGACCCCCTGGCCCGCCTGCACCTGATCATCGGCACCACGCCGGGCGCCATTCCCGATTATGATCCGGCCGTCATCGAGGCCCGCCTGGTGGAAACCGCGCGATCATGGGTGGACCGCCTGCAAGACGCCCTTGTGGAGGCGGAAGGCGAGGAAAAGGGCATGCGGATGTTCCGCCGTTATCAGTCCGCCTTCAAGTCCGCCTATAAGGAACGCTTCGATGCGCCGGCGGCGCTGATCGACATTCGGGCGGTGGATGAAACCCTGGCCACCGGCGAGCTGGCGATGAACCTGCACCGCCCGGTGGAAGCCGATGACCACAAGCTTTGGTTCAAGGTCTATCATCCGGGCGCTCCCATTCCCCTTTCCGATATCCTGCCCATGCTGGAGCACATGGGCCTCAGGGTGATCGATGAAATTCCCTACGTGGTACGCCCCGAAAACCTGGCGGCCAACCGGGTCTTCATCCACGACTTCGGTCTTTTGACCGGGAGCGGCGGCGAAATCGACCTGGGCGAGGTGCGCGAAAACTTCGAGGAAACCTTCCGCCGGGTATGGCGGGGCGAAATGGAAAGCGACGGCTTCAACCAGCTGGCGCTTACCGCCGGGCTTTCCTGGCGTGGGGTGGTGGTGCTCAGGGCCTATTTCAAATACCTGCTTCAGACGGGAATCACCTTCTCCCAGGCCTATATGGAACAGACCCTTTCCAACAACCCGCGCCTGACCCGCATGATCGTCGATTTGTTCCTTACCCGCATGGACCCGGCGGGCGCCAAGGGCGCCGATGCTCGGGCCAGGAAAATCCTCGATAAAATTAATCGCGGCCTGGAGGAAGTCGCCAGTGCCGATGAGGACCGGATCATCCGCCGTTTCCTCAACCTGGTTGAATCCACCCTGCGCACCAATTTCTTCCAGAAGGCCGATGATGGCGCGCCCAAACCCCATCTGTCGTTCAAGCTGGATTCCCAAAAGCTGGACGATTTGCCCCTGCCCCGGCCGATGATGGAAATCTGGGTCTACAGCCCGCGCATGGAGGGGGTGCACCTGCGTTTCGGCAAGGTGGCCCGGGGCGGCCTTCGCTGGTCCGACCGGCGGGAGGATTTCCGCACCGAAATTTTGGGACTGGTCAAGGCCCAGCAGGTCAAGAACGCGGTCATCGTGCCGGTCGGCTCCAAGGGGGGCTTCGTGCTCAAGCGGCCGCCGGCGGGTGGTGGGCGCGAGGCCCTTCAGGAAGAGGGCATCGCGTGCTACCGGACGCTGATCACCGGCATGCTGGATCTGACCGACAACCTGACTCCCGCGGGCAAGGTCAGGCCGCCCAAGGACGTGGTTCGCCGGGATGACGACGATCCCTACCTGGTGGTCGCCGCCGACAAGGGCACGGCCACGTTCTCCGACATCGCCAACGGCATTTCCCGGGACTACGGGTTCTGGCTGGGGGACGCCTTCGCTTCCGGCGGCAGCGTCGGCTATGACCACAAGAAAATGGGCATCACCGCCCGCGGCGCCTGGGAATCGGTCAAGCGCCATTTCCGCGAAATGGATATGGACATCCAGGCCCAGGACTTTACCGTCGCCGGCGTCGGCGACATGTCCGGCGACGTGTTCGGCAACGGCATGCTGCTGTCGCCCCACATCAAGCTGGTCGCCGCCTTCAACCACATGCACATCTTCATCGACCCGGACCCGGACCCGGCCAAAAGCCTGGCCGAACGCTGGCGCCTGTTCGGCCTTCCCCGTTCATCGTGGGCCGATTTCGACACCAAGGTCCTGTCCCGGGGCGGCGGCGTTTATGAACGCTCCGCCAAGTCGCTGAACATTTCGGCGGCGGCGCGCAAGCTGTTCGGCCTGGAAGGCGAAAAGATCACCCCCAACGATTTGCTGCAGGCGATCCTCACGGCGCCGGTGGACTTGTTGTGGTTCGGCGGCATCGGCACCTACGTCAAGGCCTCCCACGAATCCCACGGCGAAGTCGGCGACCGGGCCAACGACGCCATCCGCGCCGATGCCCGCGACTTGCGCTGCAAGGTGATCGGCGAAGGGGCGAATTTGGGGATGACCCAGCCGGCGCGGATCGAATATGGGCTCAGGGGTGGACGGTTGAATACGGATTCGGTGGATAATTCCGCCGGCGTCGATTGTTCCGACCACGAGGTCAACATCAAGATCCTGCTGGATTCCCTGGTCGTGGCGGGTACGCTGACGCCGAAACAAAGGGTCGCCCTGCTGGCCCGCATGACCGACGAGGTGGGCGACCTGGTCCTGCGCGACAACTACCTGCAGACCCAGGCGATCAGCACCGTCGAAATGGGCGGTATCGGGTTGCTGGATGAACAGACCCGCCTCATGCACATGATGGAACGGGCCGGGCGGCTGGACCGGGCGGTGGAGTTCCTGCCCGACGACGAAACCCTGGCTGAACGGGCGGCCCGCAAGCAGGGACTGACCCGGCCCGAGGTGGCGGTGCTGCTTTCGTACGCCAAGATCTGGCTGTTCGACGAGCTGATGCAGTCGGGGCTGCCTGATGATCCCTACATGACCGGTGACCTGATCGCCTATTTCCCGACGCCGCTCGGCGCCAAGTATGAAGACGCGATCATGAAGCACCGGCTGAAACGGGAAATCATCGCCACCGGAGTGACCAACAGCCTGATCAACCGGGTGGGCGGGCGTTTCGTCAACCAGTTCGTCGAGCGCACGGGCATGTGGCCCGGCGACATCGCCCGCGCCTACGTCATCGCCCGTCAGGTGTGCCAGTTGCGCGGCCTGTGGAATGCCATCGAGGCCCTGGACAACAAGGTGCCGACCGCCGTGCAGACCCGGATGCAGCTGACCGTCAATCACCTGATCCGCTGGACCACGTTGTGGTTCCTGCGCAACTGCACCCCGCCCCTGGACATCGGCCCCCTGATCGGTGAATTCACCGATGGCATCGCCCAGCTTTCGGCCTGCCTTACCGACGTTCTGCCGGCCCACTACAAGGACGACCTGCGCACCCGCGCCCAGCCTTATCTGGATGCCGGCGTCCCCGAAGACCTGGCCCTGTCCCTGGCCGGGCTGGTCAATCTCTATTCCGGCTGCGACATCGTGCGCCTGGCGGCGGCCCGGCGGCTGAAGGTCAGGGACGTGGCCCGGCTCTATTTCGCCGTCGGCACCCGCTTCCGCCTGGGTACGCTGCGCGGCGCCACCAACAAGCTCGATTCCCCCAGCCACTGGACCAAGATGGCGGTGGCGGCCCTGATCGAAGACCTCTATGGCCACCAGTTGGCATTGACCCGCCAGGTGCTGGACCATTCCGGCAACCAGACCGACCCCAGGAAGGCGATGGCCGTCTGGACGGAAAAGAACCGCATCGCCATAGACCGGGCCGACGCCCAGCTAAAGGAAATCAGGACGACGAAAATCAGCGACCTGTCCATCGTCTCCATCGCCAGCCGCCAGTTGCGGGCGTTGAGCGAACCCCAGGGATAGCGGGAGGTGGGGTGTCCGGTCCGCGCCAATCTTCAACGCCGCCGGACCGCCCTCCTTCAATAAAAAAAGGGCCGCTGATCGCCTGGGCCTTTTACGACTGGGCCAATTCCGCCTTCCCGGCGGTGATCATCACTTTTGTCTTCGCCGCCTATTTCACCAAAGGCGTGGCCGCCGACGTGGCCACCGGCACCGCCCAGTGGGGATACGCCATCAGCGCCTCGGCCCTGGCCGTCGCCATCCTCGGCCCGGTGCTTGGCGCCATCGCCGACCACGGCGGCCGGCGGAAACCGTGGATATTGTTCTTCACCCTGCTGTGCGTCGCCGCCACCGCCCTGTTGTGGACCGTACTGCCGGACCCCGAATACGCCGTCCGGGCGCTGGTGCTGGTGGCGCTGGCCAACCTGGCCTTCGAGATGGGCATGGTCTTTT
>JAJRSS010000089.1 GCA_024278615.1 Alphaproteobacteria bacterium | reverse complement strand
GTCATCCAGCCGCTGGCCCAGGTGGCGGAAACCGCCCGGCGGTTCGGCGCCCTGGTCCATTGCGACGCTGTACAGGCGGCGGGAAAAATTTCGGTCAACATGCCCGGCCTTGGCGTTCACATGATGTCCCTGTCGGCTCACAAGATGGGTGGCCCGGAAGGCGCCGGCGCGCTGGTGGTGACGAAAGACGTACCGCTCATAGGGCTGATCCGCGGCGGCGGGCAGGAGCAGGGCCTAAGGGCGGGCACGGAAAACGTTCCGGGTATCGCCGCCTTCGCCGTCGCCGCCCGTATCGCGAAAGATGAGTTGGACGAATTCGCCCGCCTCGCCCGGTTGCGCGACAACCTGGAACGCAGGGTCCGCCAATTGGCGCCCGAGGTGAAGGTTTTCGGCGCCGGCACCGGCCGGCTGCCCAACACAAGCTGCCTGACCATGCCCGGCACCCCCGGCGAAACCCAGGTGATGGCCTTTGACCTGGCCGGCATCGCGGTGAGTTCCCGTTCCGCCTGTTCGTCAGGAAAGGTGGGAAAAAGCCACGTTTTGGAGGCCATGAACGTCGCCGGCGCCGAAGACGCCATCCGGGTCAGCCTGGGCCGGGGCAACAGCACCAACGACATTGACCGTTTTCTGGAGACCTGGGCTTCCCTCCATGCCCGGGCCGGTCGGGGAGGCGTTGCCGCCTCGCCGGCGGCGTGAAACGCGCACTTTGAAAAAGCGGCGTGAAACGCGCCTCGATTGATACAGACCTGAATAGCCAGCAGGGATTACAATGAGAAAGGTGACAACCAAATGAACAACAAGGCCCAAGACCGGTGGAACGAGAAATCGCCGGTTTATCTGGATTATCAGGCGACCACGCCCACCGACCCCCGCGTGGTTGACGCCATGCTGCCGTATTTCACCGCCAGGTTCGGAAACCCCCATTCCCGTAACCATCACTATGGATGGGAAGCGGAGGATGCGGTGGAAAAGGCGCGCGCCCAAGTGGCCAGCATTATTGGCGCCAGCCCCAAGGAAGTCATCTTTACCTCCGGGGCGACGGAATCAAACAACCTTGCGCTCAAGGGCGTGGCCAACTTCCACAAGGACAGGAAGAATCATATCGTAACCTGCGTTACCGAGCACAAATGCGTGCTGGATACCTGCCGCCACCTGGAACAGGACGGGTTCGAGGTCACTTACCTGCCGGTGAAAAAAAGCGGCCTGATTGATCTTGGCGCCCTCGGGGACGCCATCACCGACCAGACGGTCATGGTTTCCATCATGGCCGTCCACAACGAGATTGGCGTTATCCAGCCGATCAAGGAAATTGGCGCCATCTGCCGGGAAAGGGGCGTTTTCTTCCATACGGACTGCGCCCAGGCCGTCGGCAAGATTCCCCTCGACGTGGAAGACATGAACATCGACCTGATGAGCATTTCCGGCCACAAGGTCTATGGTCCCATGGGCATCGGCGCCCTTTATGTCCGCCGCCGGCCCCGGGTGCGGCTGGTTGCCATGATCAACGGCGGCGGCCAGGAAAGGGGCATGCGCTCGGGCACCCTGCCGACGCCGTTGTGCGTCGGCCTGGGCGAAGCCTGCGCCATCGCCGAAAAGGAAATGGGGACCGAGGCCGAACGCCTGCGCATGCTGCGGGACCGCATGTACAAGGCTTTCATGGAACGATTGTCCGAAGTTTACCTGAACGGGGACCTGGAACACCGTATCCCCGGCAACCTGAACATCAGCTTCGCCTATGTGGAAGGCGAAGGCCTGATGATGGGGATCAAGGACCTGGCCGTTTCCAGCGGTTCGGCCTGCACGTCGGCATCCCTGGAACCCTCCTATGTGCTCAGAGCCCTGGGCGTCGGCGAAGAACTTGCCCATACCAGCCTGCGGTTGGGCCTGGGCCGGTTTTCCACCGAGGAAGAAGTGGATTACGCCGTCGACAAGATCGTCGGCGAAGTGGAACGCCTGCGCCAAATGAGTCCCTTGTGGGAAATGGCGCAGGAAGGCATCGACATTTCGTCCATTGAATGGGCGGATCATTAAACCAACTTTTCACCCATATCGTTTCGGGCCTTGAACCCGAAAGGAGAGAAAAAAATGGCATACAGCGATAAAGTCATCGACCACTATGAAAACCCACGCAACGTGGGCGCCTTCGACAAGAGCGACGAAGGCGTGGGCACCGGCCTGGTCGGCGCGCCGGCCTGCGGCGACGTGATGAAACTGCAGATCAAGGTCAACCCGGACGGTATCATCGAAGATGCCAAGTTCAAGACCTTCGGCTGCGGCTCGGCCATCGCTTCAAGCTCCCTGGTGACCGAATGGGTCAAGGGAAAATCGGTGGACGAAGCGGTGGAAATCAAGAACACGGATATCGCCAAGGAACTGGCCCTGCCGCCGGTGAAAATCCACTGTTCGGTATTGGCCGAAGACGCCATCAAGGCGGCGATCGAGGATTACAAGGCCAAGTCCGACCAAATCAAGAAAGTGGAAGCGGCCGAATAACCCGGCTTGCATGAAAGGCGCCTGAAACACATGAGCAATACGCCTCCACCCATGACCCTGTCCGATGCCGCCGCCGAGCAGGTAAAGGCGATGATTTCCAGCCGCGGCAAGCCTACATTGGGCGTGCGCGTCGGCGTACGCACCAAAGGGTGTTCGGGCCTGTCCTACACCCTGGAATTCGCCGATGAAAAAGGCCCATTCGACGAGGAGGTCACCGACAAGGGCGTCACCGTCCTCATCGATCCCAAGGCGACCATGTTCATCCTCGGCACGGAAATGGATTTTGTCGAAGGCAAGCTGGAATCCGGCTTCGTGTTCACCAACCCCAACGAAAAAGGAAGGTGTGGCTGCGGCGAATCCTTCCATGTCTGACCTGCTCTAATTTGAATAATTGGGGCCGCTCCGATAAAATGGAGCGGTCTTTCCGTGTGAAAAACCGATGACCGATACCTTTTCCGGAAACCTGGAGAACACCGTTGCGCAAACCGGCGGCGAAGGCCCGGGCCCAGGCCCAGCGTCCGTTGCCGCGTGCTGGTCCTGCAAGGGCCCGGTGAGCGCCGGCGCATTGTTCTGTCCCGTGTGCGAGGCGGTGCAACCGCCCGGCCAGATGGATCATTTCCAACGGCTGGGTTTGCAGGCCGCCTTTGACATCGACCCCGATTCCCTCGACCGGCTTTATTTCGATCTGCAACGGCGGCTCCATCCGGATCGTTTCGCCACCAGGACGCCCCGCGAGAAGGCATTTTCCCAAAGCCAGGCTACCAGCCTCAACGAAGCCTACGAGGCCCTGAAGGACCCTCTTCGGCGGGCCGACTACCTGGTTCACCTGCGGGGGTCGGGCGTGCTTCGCGAAGGCTGTAACCAGATCAACGATCCGGTGATCCTGATGGAGGCCATGGAACTGCGCGAAGCCCTGGCCGAGGCCCAAACCCGGGAAGAAGTGGACCGGATCGCCACCGAAACCGAAGCCGATATCGCCGATTGCCTGATCGGGTTGTCGGCGGCCTTTCGGGGCAATGACCTGGATGGCGCGTGCGGGTTGACGACCCGCTTGAAATACCTGACAAAACTGGCCGACGAAGCCCGAGTCCACCGTAAGGCGCTGGCGGAAAACTGAACCATGGTACTGCTGCAGATCCACGAACCCGGCGAAACCCCCGTTCCCCACGATGACGACAAGGGGCTGGCGATCGGCATAGACCTGGGCACCACCAATTCGGTGGTCGCCATCAGTTCCGATGGCAAGCCCGAAGTGCTGCGGGATGAAGACGGCCAGGCGCTGGTTCCTTCCGTGGTCGCCTATGCGGCCGACGGTTCGGCCGTGGTCGGCGGCATGGCCCGGCAACTGCTCCTCGACCGTCCCGAATGTGTCATCGGTTCGGTGAAGCGGCTGATGGGCCGGGGCGTTGGCGACCTTAAATCCCTGGCCGGGACGTTGCCCTTCGATGTCGATACCGCCGATGGCGGCCAAGACACGGAATTGAGCATGGTGCGCCTGAAGGTGGCCGGCCACAGGCTGACTCCGGTGGAAATTTCCGCCGATATCCTGAAAGCGTTGAAGGAACGGACCGAGGAACACTTGGGCGGCACGGTGGATCGGGCAGTGATTACCGTACCCGCCTATTTCGACGACGCCGCGCGCACGGCGACCAAGGACGCCGCCCGCCTGGCCGGGCTACAGGTGCTGCGGCTGGTCAATGAACCGACGGCGGCGGCCCTGGCCTACGGCCTGGACAAGGGGGCCGAGGGCCTCTACGCGGTTTACGACCTGGGCGGCGGCACCTTCGATATTTCCGTCCTGCGCATGGAAAAGGGAGTGTTCCAGGTGCTGGCGACCGGCGGCGACGCGGCCCTGGGCGGTGACGATTTCGATCACGCCATCGCCGGTCATTTCCTGTCCCAGCGCGCCGCCGGACGGGATGCCGGCGAAGGCTCGGACCCCCTGACCAGCAACGAGGCCAAGATCGTCCTGATGACGGCGCGTTTGGCCAAGGAATGCCTGAGTCGCCAGGACGGCGGCGAGTGGATGCTGGGCATGGATGGCGACCCCAGCCGTCATGCCCTCGACCGGACGATGCTGGAATCCCTGATTGAGCCCCTGGTCGAACGCACCATCCACATCTGCCGGGGGGTGATGGAGGACGCCAAGGTAACGCCGACGGATATTTCGGGCGTTGTCCTGGTCGGCGGCTCCACCCGGGTACCCCTGGTGCGGCGGAAGGTGGCGGAGCTGTTCGGCGCCGAACCCCTGGCGGATATAGACCCGGACGAGGTCGTGGCCGTCGGCGCCGCCCTGCAGGCGGAGGCGCTGACCGTCGGCTCCGACACCCTTTTGCTGGACGTGACCCCCTTGTCGCTGGGCATAGAGACGATGGGCGGAATGGTGGAAAAGATCATTCCCCGCAACACGCCGGTTCCCGTCGCCAAGGCCCAGGAATTCACCACCTATCAGGACGGTCAAACGGCCATGTCGATCCAGGTTTTACAGGGCGAACGGGAAATGACCGACCAGTGCCGCTCGCTGGCCCGGTTTGATCTGCGCGGCATCCCGCCGATGACCGCCGGCGCCGCCCGCGTCCGGGTGACCTTTGCCGTCGATGCGGACGGCCTGCTGACCGTGGTCGCCGCCGAAGACACGACCGGCATCGAGGCCCAGGTGGAAGTCAAGCCGTCCTATGGCCTGACCGAAGAAGAGTTGAGCGCCATGCTCCATGACAGCATGAAACATGCCGCCGCCGACATGTCCCGGCGCCTTTTGACCGAAGCCCGCGTGGAATCGGAGCGGGCGCTGATGGCGCTTCGCGCCGCCCTGGAGGTGGACGGGGACCTGCTCTCGGCCGGCGAGACGTCCGAGCTTGAAAAGGTCATGGCCCAGGTGGAAGAAGCCAACGCCGGCGACGACCGGGACAGCATCGCCGCCGCGGCTGAAACCCTGGAAAACGCTTCGCGGCCCTTTGCCGAGCGGCGCATGGACCGGGGCATCCGCCGGGCCCTTGGCGGCGTCAGCGTCGAGGACCTGGAGCAAAAGACCGAACAGTTGGAAAAACCGGAACCGGTTGCCGCCAAGGCCCGGGGTCTTTAGTACTCCGTCTCATCTGTTGATTGACCGCAGGAGCTCGCCCCCATGCACAAGATGACGTTCATTCATCCCGACGGCACGCGCCAGGAAGTGGAAGCGCCGGACGGGTTGTCGGTGATGGAAATCGCCCACAAGAATGACATTGACCTGGAAGGGGCCTGCGAGGGCTCCCTGGCGTGTTCCACCTGTCACGTTATCGTCGATGAGGAATGGTACGCCAAGCTGGATGAAGCCTCGGAGGAAGAGGAGGACATGCTCGACCTGGCCTTCGGCCTGACCCATACCTCCCGCCTGGGCTGCCAGATCAGGATGTGCGACGATCTGGACGGGTTGGAGGTTGCCCTGCCCGCCGCCACCCGCAACATGATGGTCGATTAGAACCGGAGGAGTCGTGCAATGGGCCTGCGCTGGACCGACGTCAACGATATCGCCATCGAACTGGAAGACGCCCACCCGGACGCCGACGTGGTCAACCTACGTTTCACCGACCTGTGGAAATGGGTGCAGGAACTCGCCGATTTCGATGACGACCCCAAGAAGTCCAACGAAAAGATCCTCGAGGCCATTCAGATGGCGTGGCTGGAGGAACGGGACTAGTCCCGTTGATGGCCGTGCCGGGCGTTTCTCCCCTCGATCTGGCCGCCTTTTTGTGGTTCATCCTGTGCTGGGCCGGGTACGGGTTTTTCGCCAATCGCCACCGTAGCGGCGAACACAACCTGGTGGCGTCCATGGACCGCTACCGTACCGAATGGATGCGGCGCATGCTGGCGCGGGACAACCGCATGCTGGACGCCGCCATCATCGGCACGGTGACGCGCAGCGTTTCCCTGTTCGCCTCCACCGCCATCTTCATCGTCGCCGGCCTGATGACCGTGCTGGGCGCCGTCGACGAAGCCCGGACCATCGTCACCACCCTGCCCTTCACCGTGGAAACCACCACCCAGATGTGGGAGATGAAGATCCTGGTGCTGCTGGTCATTTTCGTTTTCGCCTTTTTCAAGTTCGCCTGGGCCCTGCGCCAACTCAACCACGCCCTGGTCGCCATCGGCGCCGCGCCGCCCTGTGACCAGGGGGATTTGGGCAGCCGCGAAGCCTACGCCGAACGGGCCGGCCGGGTGGTGTCCCTGGCCTTCCACAGCTTCAACCGGGGGCTCAGGACCTATTATTTCGGCATGGCGACGCTCACCTGGTTCATCCATCCGGTGTTGTTCATGGCCGCCACCCTGTGGGTGGTGCTGGTGATTTACCGGCGGGAATTCCGCTCCAAGACCCTGCGCGCCCTGGTCGGCGCGGCGCCGGACAACAACGGTTAGGATTTGGCGCAATGGCATCCATGAACATCGCCGGCACGAAAAACCCCGAAGCGGCCGTCCCGGGCATGGACGGGCTGGAACCCGGCGCCCGGGTGGTGGTCGCCATGTCCGGCGGCGTCGACAGTTCAGTTACCGCCGCCCTGCTGGCGGAACGGGGCTACGACGTGGTCGGCATTACCTTGCAGCTTTATGACCATGGCGCCGCCGTTCCCGCCCGCCCGGGAAGCTGTTGCGCCGGGCAGGACATCCATGACGCCCGGCGCGTCGCCGGCGCCATCGGCATTCCCCATTTCGTGCTCGATTACGAAAGCCGCTTCCAAGAACAGGTGATCGACGATTTCGCCGATACCTACCTGCGTGGCGAGACGCCCATCCCCTGCATCCGCTGCAACCAGACGGTCAAGTTCCGTGACTTGCTGGCGACCGCGAAGGACCTGGGCGCCCGCGCCCTGGCCACCGGCCATTACGCGCGCCGCGTGGCCGGCGCGGACGGGCCGCAATTGCACCGGGCCGTCGACCCCGGCCGCGACCAGAGCTATTTCCTCTTCGCCACCACGGCCCCGCAACTGGACTTCCTGCGCTTCCCCCTGGGCTCCATGGACAAGGATGAAACCCGGGCCCTGGCCCGCCGCTTCGGCCTGCCCGTCGCCGCCAAGCCCGACAGCCAGGACATCTGTTTCGTCCCCCAGGGCGGCTACGCCGACGTGCTGGCCAGGCTGCGCCCGGAAGCCCTGGACCCGGGCGACATCGTTGACCTGGATGGCCGGGTCCTGGGCCGCCACCAAGGCATCGTCAACTTCACCGTCGGCCAGCGCCGGGGCTTGGGAATAGGCGGCGGCGCCGGCGAACCCCTGTACGTGATCCGGTTGCAACCGGAGGCGGCCCAGGTGGTGATCGGCCCCCGGCAGGCCCTGCTTCGCCACGGCCTGCGGGTCAGTGAGGTCAACTGGCTGGGTTCCGCGCCCCTAGCTCGCAACGAGGGAGTATCGATCAAGGTCAAGCTGCGCTCCGCCCACCAACCGACGGGCGCTACTTTATTTGGCCAGAAAGACGGGTCGGCCCGCGTGGTGTTGACAGAGCCCCAGGCGGGCGTCGCGCCGGGCCAGGCCTGCGTTTTTTATGACGGTGACCGGGTGCTGGGCGGCGGCTGGATCCAGCGCGAAGAAGGCGCCCAGGCGGCGGCGTGAAATGTGTTGAGCGCATGGAGACGGTTTGTATAAAGATGGTTATCGCCTGACAATTGCCGCTCCGGGGTTTGGGTAGTTTTAGCGGCTATCCCACCCCTCGATCTTCTTCACCGTCTTTTCGATCTCGGCGCTGCTCTTCATGGCGGCGGCCTCGAGTTCGTGCTGGGATTGCAGGTTCATCCAGAAGTCGGGCGTGGTGCCGAAGGCTTTCGCCAGGCGCAGCGCGGTGTCGGCGGTGACCGAGCGGGTGCCGTTGACGATGGCGGTCAGGCGGTTCGCCGGCACGCCGAGGGAGCGGGCGAGCCGGTTGGCGCTCAGGCCCAGGGGTTTCATGAACTCGTCGCGGAGGATTTCGCCCGGGTGGATAGGGTCGGTGGCGCGCATACGATAATTCTCCTGCCTTTACACGTCGTATCGCAAATCTCAACATTAAAAGCGTGGCCGTCCCGCCAATCGAAGCACACCCGCCATTGGCCGTTGATGCGGATGCTGTATTGGCCGTGCCGATCGCCCTTCAACTTTTCAAGCCGGTTGTTGGGCGGTGATTTCAGGTCCCCGATACCGGCGGCGGCGTGGACCATCTTCAACTTTCGCTCGGCGATGCGGAGAAAACCGTCCCATTTCCTGTCGCCGCGCTCCCCGTCGAATACGGCGGCGGTCTTCTTGTTCCGAAAGGATTTGATCACTGCCGCAACCGCCGGGAGGGAATTCTTTATGTTGTACGTAACGCATAACATATTGTGTGTTTTGCGTCAATCATGAATTTCACTCTTGCCGGAAAAACCACCCCCAAGGGCGAAGACAGGAAGGCTGCTGGGAACACCACGGGGTTGGTCCGTTTTGAACCCGCCTGTTACGGGCCCGGATTGGTACTTTTGGGCAGGGGAAGGGCGTCCGGCGGGAGCAAAAAAAAGAACTGCCCTACTCCGCCGCTTCCGTGCTCGAGCCGGCGGGGACCGGTTCCTTGGCCGCCGCTTCGGTTTCCATCGCCTCCACCTCCACCTCTTCTTCCTCCCCCTCTTCCATCAGGCGCTGGCGGGCTTCTTCCGCTTCCTGCTGGCGGGCCCACATCAGGGCGTAGTGGCCGCCCAGCATCAACAGGTCCGCATGGCTTCCCCGCTCGACGATGCGGCCCTGGTCGAGGACGACGATTTCATCGGCTTCGATGACGGTGGACAGCCGGTGGGCGATGATCAGGGTGGTGCGGTCGGCGGAAACCTCGCGCAGGTTGGCCTGGATGTCTTTTTCCGTGTGGGAATCCAGGGACGAGGTGGCTTCGTCGAAGAGGAAAATCCGCGGACCCTTGAGCAGGGTGCGGGCGATGGCGACGCGTTGTTTTTCGCCGCCGGAAAGTTTGAGCCCCCGTTCGCCGACCGTGGAATCATAGCCATCGGGCAGGGCGGCGATGAAATCGTGGATGCGGGCCAGCCGGGCCGCGTCCTCCACCTCTTGCCGGGTGGCGCCGGGGCGGCCATAGGCGATGTTGTAATAGATGGTGTCGTTGAACAGCACCGTATCTTGGGGAACGATGCCGATGGCGGCGCGCAGGCTTCGCTGGGTGACGTGGCGCACGTCCTGGCCGTTCACTTTGATGCTGCCGCCGGTAACGTCGTAAAAACGGAACAAAAGGCGGGAAATGGTCGATTTGCCGGCCCCGCTGGCGCCGACGATGGCGATGGTTTTTCCCGCCGGCACGGTGAAGGAAACGTCTTTCAGCACCGGCCGGCGGGGATCGTAGCTGAAGGAAACGTTTTCGAACTCCACGCGTCCGCCGCCGACGCGCAGGGGAAGGGCGTCGGCGCTGTCCACCACTTCGGCCTCCTTGTCCAACAGGCCGAACATCTCGTCCATGTCGGTCAGGGAATGCTTGATCTCCCGGTAGCTGGAGCCGAGGAAACTCAAGGGCAGGTAAAGTTGCAACAGGTAGGTGTTGACCAGGACTAAATCGCCCACGGTCATGGTCCCGCCCCGCACCCCATAGCCGGCCATGATCATGATGATGGTGGCGCCGACGGCGATGATCGCCCCCTGGCCGGTATTGAGAAGGGACAGGGAGGTGCGGGAGGTCACCGCCGCCCGTTCATAGGATTCCAGCGCCCGGTCGAATCGTTTGGTTTCATGGTCTTCGTTGCCGAAGTACTTGACCGTTTCGTAGTTGAGCAGGCTGTCAATGGCTTTGGTGTGGGCCTCGCTGTCGCTTTCGTTCATCGCCTGGCGGAACTTGATGCGCCATTCGGTAATCATCAGGGTCCAGACAATGTAACCGCCGACGGTGGTGGCGGTGACCAGGGCGAACCACTCGTCGAACAACGCCCACAACAACCCGCAGACCATGACGATTTCAATCATGGTGGGGACAATGTGAAACAGCAGCATACGAAGCACGTATTCGATGCCCTTGGTGCCCCGTTCTATGGCCCGGCTGAGGCCGCCGGTGCGCCGCTCCAGATGAAAGCGCATGGCCAGGTTGTGCAGGTGGCGGAAGACCTGTACCCCGGCTCGACGGATGGCCCTTTCGGCCACTTTGGCGAATACCGCCCCCTGCAGTTCCCGAAATCCCAGGGACAGGATGCGCACCATGCCATAGGCGACCAGAAAGCCGATGGGAACGGCGATCAGGCCGATGCCGCCTTCGCCTTCCACCCCGGCCTGAGACAGGGCGTCAACGGCATACTTGAGCAGGATGGGCACGGAAACGGTGGCCACCTTGGCCGCCGCCAATAGGACCAACGACGCCACCACGCGGTAGCGCATTTCGAGTTCGCCCGCCGGCCACAGGTAGGGCAGCAGGGAACGGATGGTCTTGATATCGCTACGCCGCCCGGCGGGGGCCTGGCCTGGGTCTCTGGGTCTCATGGGTTTCCCGCGGTTGCTGCGCCCAGGCTCAGGCCAAGGCCGTGGTCAAGACTCCAGGATCGCGTCCCGGTCAAGAAGCCGCCTGGGATTGAAATAGTCACGATTGGCGCCCTATACAACCGCGGTCTTCCTTTGGCACGGCCGCCTTAAGATGCCGGAGGTCCTACAATTCGTCCCCTTCGATCGGCTCGAACCCACCCAGGGGGTCGGCTTCGACCCGGTTGGCCGTGGTTTCGATGATCTTGGCTCGAAGCACCATGGTCTTTTCCGCCTTGGGGTTCTGCTTGCCCACGGCCATGAACAGCTCGGCGGCATGACGGAGCAGCCGGGCGGCGACCAGATGGTTGGGAACCAGACCCGATTTCGTTTTCTTTGCCGAAGGCTGGGTCGCCCGTGGCTTGGTGGCGGGTTTTTTCACCGCCGCCGCCCGTTTCAAAACTCCCTTGGCCTGGGGCTTGGATGGGGACTTGGCCTGCGTCCTGGCCTGGGGCCTGGCCTTGGTCCTGGACTGAACCTTGGGTTTCACCGCTGCCTTAACCTTGGACCCGGCCGTCCCTTTGGCCTTGGGCGCGGTTTTCGGCTTGGCCGCCACCTTGGCCTTGGGTTTGACTTTTACCTTGGGCAGGCTTTTTGGTTTGCTTTTGCCCTTTTTGGCGGCCGGTTTCCGTGCTGCTGGCATCTTCACACCCCCAAAAGAAATTTATTCCCACTCAATGGTTCCCGGCGGCTTGGACGTGATGTCGTAAACCACCCGATTAATCCCCTTGACTTCATTGATGATCCGACCCGACACCCGGGAAAGAAAGTGGTGATCGAAATGATAGTAATCGGCGGTCATGCCGTCGGTCGAGGTGACGGCGCGAAGCGCGCACACATGATCGTAGGTGCGGGCGTCGCCCATGACACCCACGGTTTGCACTGGAAGAAGCACGGCGAAGGCCTGCCAGATGGCGTCATAGAGTCCGGCGGCGCGGATTTCCTCCAGGTACAGGGTGTCCACCTGACGCAGGATCGCTACCTTTTCCGCCGTGATGGCGCCGGGGATGCGGATCGCCAGGCCGGGACCGGGAAAGGGATGGCGGCCCACCATCCGGGCGGGCAGTCCCAGTTCCAGTCCCAGGACCCTGACTTCGTCCTTGAACAGTTCGCGCAAAGGCTCGACCAGCTTCATGTTCATGCGTTCGGGCAGGCCGCCCACGTTGTGGTGGGACTTGATGGTGACCGAAGGGCCACCGGTAAAGGAAACGGATTCGATGACGTCCGGATACAGGGTGCCCTGGGCCAGGAAATCGGCGCCGCCGGCTTTTTTGGCCTCTTCCTCGAACACGTCGATGAAGGTGGCGCCGATAATCTTGCGTTTCCGTTCCGGGTCGCTGACCCCTTCCAGCTTCGACAGGAACAGGTCCGAGGCGTCCCGGTGAACCAACGGGATGTTGTAGTGGCCGCGGAATACCTCCGCCACCTGATCGCCTTCATCGGCGCGCATCAGCCCCGTATCGACAAAAACACAGGTCAACTGGTCGCCGATGGCTTCGTGAAGCAAGGCCGCGACGACGGAGGAATCAACCCCGCCCGACAGGCCGCAAATGACCCGGCCATCACCCACCTGTTGGCGCACCTTGGCGATTTCCACTTCCTTGAAACCGGCCATGGTCCAGTCGCCGGTACAGCCCGCGACCCGGTGGGTGAAATTCTTCAACAGTTGTGCCCCGTGGGGGGTGTGCACCACTTCCGGGTGGAACATCAGTCCGTAATGCCGGCGTTCATCATCGGCGATGGCGGCGAAGGGCGCCCCTTGCGAAACGGCAACGGCGCGGAAGCCGTTGGACGGCCTGATCACCCGGTCGCCGTGGCTCATCCATACCTGTTCCCGGGCGCCTTTTTCCCAGACCCCGTGAAACAGTTCGCAATCGTCGATCACGTCCACATAGGCGCGGCCGAATTCCCGGTGGTCCGCCGATTCCACCTGGCCGCCCAGTTGTTCGACCATGGTCATCTGGCCGTAACAGATGCCCAGCACCGGCAGGCCCATATCGAACAGGCCGTCGGGGGGACGGGGGGTATCGGCATGGGTGACGGACGCGGGGCCGCCGGAAAGGATCACCGCCTTGGCGCCAAAATCGGCGATGGAACCGGTGGTGACCTGGTTGAAGGGGTGAATCTCGCAGTAAACGCCGCTTTCCCGTACCCGGCGGGCAATGAGCTGGGTGACTTGGGAGCCAAAATCGATGATCAGGACGCGGTCGGTCATGGGCGGGCCGGGTTGAAGTTTGTTAAACCTACCCCATCCCCCCGAGGCTCACCAGTGCAAAGCCGGAAGGTGCTAAGCACTTCTATTTGCGTAATATTTTTTCCACTCACCGATAACGGGAGATAGCGGTCCGGGGTTAAACCCATCGAATCGGGGTGCTTGACGCCGGATTTTGATCCTGCGGCGGAGGTTAACCGTCACAAAATGTTGGTTTTGGTTAACATGTGGGCCGGTGTGGGAAAATCCGTTATAAGATTTTTATCCGCTAATATGGCTGTGTCAAGGACTATAAGCCGAGATTTTTTGCGGGCCATCGGGCCGATGATCAAGTGATTCGAAAACCAACGGAGGCGGTGACGGCGGAGTAAACCACCGTCACCGCCTCCCCGGGCGTGGGTCTTGGCCGGCTGGCCGGATCTACTGGCCGGATCTACTTTCCGGCCTCCTTCCTCGCCTCCTTCCTCGCCTGGTGGGATTGGGCCAGGGCAACCAGGTGCAGGATGATGAAAATGGGCACCAGGAAGCCGGGGATCATCACCAGGGGCAGGACGTTCACCGGCGCCATGGAGGCGGTCCCGGCCAACCCACCGCCGATCAAGGCGGTCAGGGAACCGGAGCCCAGGGCGACGACGAAATCGAACAGCCCCGCCAGGTTGAAAAGCACGAAACGCCTTGATGCGGCGTAATTCGCATCACGGGCCAGGGCGAGGACGATGAAGGGCGCCGCCAGGCCCACCGCCACATCTCCGCCCCCGGCGAGGGAGGCGAAAAACCCCGGCAGCACGTCAAAGGCATAAAGGGCCAGAAACACGCCGCCCAGGATGCGCCAGGCCTGGAAGGCGGTGATCAGGCGCAGGTCGAGGGAAAGGGCGAAGTCCCGGACGGCCGGCACGGACGAATACAGGGCGGCGAAGGCCGTTACCGGTACGGCGATGGCGATGAGAATGGGCGTCGGCGGGCGGCCCGGCAGCACCATCATCAGCCCGTTGGCGGCAAGGGTCAGGACCAGTCCGCCCCACAGGGCCAGCACGACTGAAATGAAGAAAAGGACCGAGCCCTGGCCGGTGGCCGGGGCGGGCGAAGCGATGGATGTATTCATGATATCTTTCCTTTCACAGGATTAGTGTATATGCACCTATCAAAACAAAAAAATGGATCGAAGGAGACAAGGTTTCAGTCCCCGCCGCCAGGCTGGGCCAACGCGACGACCCGGTTCAGGTTTTTAATCAGGGCGGCGAAGGGTCCCCCGCCCAGGCCTTCCGTGAACCGGGCCTGGGCCGGTTTCCACAGCTTTCGCGCCTCTTCCACCTTGCGCCGGCCCGGCGCCGTCAGGCTGATTTCCCGCACCCGGGGGTAGTCGCCCGGGCGGACGCGGATGAGATTCATTTTTTCCAATGGGCGCAGGTTGCGGCTCAGGGTGGTGCGGTCCATAACCAGAACCCGGGCCACCTTGCCCATCGGCGCCGTACCCATGTTGGCAATGACCATCAGCACCGAAAACTGGGTCGCCTTCAGGCCCGAGGGCTCCAGCGCCGCCTCGAAGTACTGGGTTACCGCCCGCGACGCCTTGCGTAGGTTAAAACAGGTGCAAGCGCTGTCGGCGGACCGTTGTTTCATTCTCTTGGCATCCATAATAAGTGCATATACACATAATTAGTTGGCAGCGTCAAGACGTTTATGACACTAAGACCGCACCAGCACGGCGGTGAAAAAACCGTCGGTGCCGGTGTCGGCCGGGGTGAGGAAAAGGTAAGGGCCACGGCAAGGACAGGGATGGGATTCGCCCAATGTTTCCGCCCACACCCGGGTTATGGGCAGAACCTTGAATTGCGGGTGGTTCTTCAGGAAATGTTCCGCCTGGTCCTGGTTTTCCGCCGGCAGCACCGAGCAGGTGGCGTATACCAGCCTGCCGCCGGGGGCCACCAGGGGCGCCGCCTGGGCGAGAATCCGCCGCTGGCGGGCCAGGTCCCGCTCAAGCTCCGCCGGGGTCAGCCGCCAGCGGGCGTCCGGGTCCCGCCGCCAGACGCCGGTGCCCGAACAGGGCGCGTCCACCAGTACCCGGTCGGCGGCGCCCAGGTCCGCTTCGGGCCACGGTTTTTGATCCGCGGAAAGGGTTTCGTCCAGGACCTGGGCTTCCACCCCGCTTACCCCGGCCCGCCTCAATCGGGGCCTCATGCGCTTCAGCCGGCCCATGTCCGTATCGGCGGCGACCAGGGTCCCCCGGTTCTCCATGGCCGCCGCCAGGGCCAGGGTCTTGCCGCCGGCCCCGGCGCAGATGTCGAACACGGTCATGCCGGGCCGGGCACCGGTCAGCAGGGCGACCAGTTGGGAGCCTTCGTCCTGCACCTCCACCAGGCCGTCGCGGAAGGCGTTGGCGCCTTCCAGCCGCACCCGGCCCCGCACCCGAAGGCCAATGGGTGAATGGGGCGTCGGCCGGGCTTCGACGCCGTCGGCGGCCAGGGACTGGATGGCCGCCGCCGGCCCGCCCTTCAGGGTGTTGACCCGAAGGTCCAGGTCGGCCGGCCGGTTGAGGGCGGCCATTTCCGCTTGCAACCCATCGCCCCACTGCCGGCGCAGGGATTCTATCATCCACTCGGGGATTTCCAGGGCGGCCGCTTCGGGCATATCCGGGTGATCGAAGGGATTGCCGCAAAGGCCCTCCGCCAGGGCCCGTTCCTCGTCGTCAAGGGCGGCGGGGCCGTGGCCCTGGCCGTTGAACAGGCGGGCCACCCCGTCCCCATCCAGGCCGCCGGCAAAAACGCAGTCGGCGATGACGCGAAGCCGCCAGTCTCTGGCCAGGTCGCCGCCGCCGATGACCTGGCCGCTCACCCGGCCGATCCACCAGTCCAGGCGGGCGCGGCGGCGCAGGATTCCATACAACCGTTCGCTGATCGCCCGCCGGTCCTTGGACCCGGCGTAGCGGCGACGGCGGAAGGACGGGCTGAGCCCCCGGCCGGCGGGGGCGCCATCGATTTCGCCGCCGATCTCGATTACCGCCTGAAGCCGTGCTTGCGGAGTCATGACAGCGTTACCGGACCGCGCCGGTCAGGTGGCGCCCCGGTAGTTGGGGGCTTCGCGGGTGATGGTTACGTCGTGGACATGGCTTTCTCTCAAGCCGGCGCCGGTAATCCGCCGCAAGGTGCAGTTCTTCTGCATGTCGGCGATGGTGGCGTTGCCGGTGTAGCCCATGGACGAGCGCAGGCCGCCGACAAGCTGGTGGATGACGGCGGACACCGGCCCCTTGTAGGGGACCCGGCCCTCGATGCCTTCCGGCACCAGCTTCAGGTTGTCGGATACTTCCTGCTGGAAATAGCGGTCGGCGGAGCCCCTGGCCATGGCGCCGATCGAACCCATGCCCCGGTAGGCCTTGTAGGAGCGGCCCTGGAAGAGGAACACGTCGCCCGGACTTTCGTCGGTACCGGCCAGCAGGGAGCCGATCATGGCGCAATCGGCGCCGGCGGCAATGGCCTTGGCGATGTCGCCTGAATACTTGATGCCGCCGTCGGCGATGACCGGCACGCCGGCCTTGCGGCACGCTTCCGCCGTTTCCAGGATGGCGGAAAACTGCGGCATGCCGACGCCGGCCACCATGCGGGTGGTGCAGATGGTTCCCGGCCCGATGCCTACCTTGACCGCATCGGCGCCGGCGTCGATCAACGCCTTGGCGCCGTCGGGGGTGGCGACGTTGCCGGCCAGCATCTGGGTGTAGTTGCTGATCCTCTTGATCCGCCCGACGCAATCCAGCACGCCCCGGGAATGGCCGTGGGCGGTATCGACCACGATCACATCCACTTCCGCGTCCAGCAGGGCTTCGGCGCGGGCTAGGCCGGCGTCACCCACGCCGGTGGCGGCGGCGGCGCGCAGGCGCCCCTTGTCGTCCTTGCAGGCGTCCGGGTAGGCGTGGGCCTTCTCGATATCCTTCACGGTGATCAGGCCGATGCAGCGGAAATCATCGTCCACCACCAGAAGCTTTTCAATGCGGTGCTGGTGCAGAATCCGCTTGGCCTCGTCCCGCTCCACCCCTTCGCTGACGGTGATCAGCGGCGTATCCGGCGTGTGCCGGGTCATCAGTTCGCTGACCGGCTGGTCCGGGTTGTCGGCGAAGCGCACGTCCCGGTTGGTGAGAATCCCGACCAGTTTTTCCGTATTTTCGTCGACCACGGGAATACCGGAAAAGTTATGGGTTTCCTTGATGCGGATGGCGTCGGCCAGGGAGGCGTTCGGGGAGATGGTCACCGGGTTGATGACCATGCCCGATTCAAACTTCTTCACCTTGCGGACTTCCGCCGCCTGTTGGTCCGCTTCCAGGTTCTTGTGGATGACGCCAAGGCCGCCGGCCTGGGCCATGGCGATGGCCAGGCCGCTTTCGGTTACCGTATCCATGGCCGCCGACAACAGGGGTATGCCCAGCAGGATGGTCCGGGTCAGGCGGGTGACGGTCGATGTCTGGGCGGGGAGGACGTCGGATTCGGCCGGAACCAGAATAACGTCATCAAAGGTAAGGGCTTCTCGGATATTCATGCCGCCTCCTATGGGGAGTTGGCGACGCATCATACACTTTCGGCCCCGGTTGCCAAGGAAATAGGGAAAGCGGGAGTCGATGATTTCGAGCTCCCGTTGGGGTATAATAATATAAACAGGGCGGCCCGCCGCCGTCCCGGTCCGCGACCACGATGGAAAGGACCGCGCCGATGAAAAAAACCACCACCTATATCCTCATAGCCGACGGCTGCCACGCCCGCATCCTGGCCAGCAGCGGCCCGGGCGGGGAGTTGAAACTTGTCGGCAAGCCTTATACCGCGCCCAATGAAAAGACCCGCGACCTGGGTGTGGACCGGCCCGGCCGCGCCTTCGAAAGCGCCGACGGCTCCCGCCACGCCATGGAGCCCCGGGTGGATTGGCACCGGGAGGAAAAGCGCCGCTTCGCCACCCGGTTGGCCAAGATGCTGGACCGGCAGGCGGAGCGAAAGACCTTCGACCGGCTGGTGCTGGTGGCGCCGCCGGAAACCCTGGGGATGCTGCGCGCCGCCATGGGGCCGGCGGCCCGGGCCAGGGTAACGGCTGAAATCGCCAAGGACCTGACCCAGGTTGCCGGCCACGACCTGCATCCGCATCTGGAAAAGGCGCTATACGCGGGTGCCGAGTAAATTTCCTGCGGTAAAAAAAATCTAACCCTTGAAACCCGCCCCGCCCGGTGATCAATTGGCCGCAAGGGGGATCAAGTCAAAGGGGAGGCGGATCATGAAATCCCAAGCGCGCGTGGTTATCGTCGGCGGCGGCATGATGGGTTGCGGATTGCTTTATCACTTGGCCGAGGAAGGCTGGACCGATTCGGTGCTGATCGAGAAGGGCGAGCTCACCTCGGGCTCCACTTGGCACGCCGCCGGCCAGTGTCCGAGCTTCATCGGCAGCTACAACATGGCCAAGATCCACCACTATTCCAACATGCTGTATCCGACACTGGAGGAAAAGACCGGTACCTACGTCAGCTGGCACGGCTGCGGTGGCATCCGCCTCGCCTATACCGAGACCGAGGTTGACTGGTTCAAGCGCGTCGCCGGCATCGCCGCCAATGTCGGTTTCCATATGGAAGTCATCGGTCCCGACGAAATCCGCAAGATCGTCCCCTATCTGGGTGTTGACGGCGTGCTGGCCGGGGCCTGGACGAACATGGACGGCCATATCGACCCGGCCGGCGGCTGCAACGCCCTGGCGGCGGGCGCCCGCCGGATGGGGGCCGAGGTCATCCGCCACAACCGGGTCATGGACATCAAGCCGACGGCGGATGGCGAATGGAATGTCATCACCGAACAAGGCAACATCGTTTGCGAACACGTCGTCAACGCCGCCGGCTGCTATGGGCGCAAGGTCATGGAATGGGTCGGCGGCGAGGCGCCGTTCATCAACATGTTGCACCAGTATTTCGTCACCGAGCCGATCAGGGAATTCGTCGAAAGCGATGAGGAAATGCCGGTCATCCGCGACCCGGCGGCGTCGTGCTATTACCGCCAGGAACAGAAATCCGGCCTGATCGGGGTTTACGAAACGGCCCAGGGCACGGCCGAGGAAGCCTGGGCGCCGGACGGCTTTCCGGCCTGGGAATCGGAAAGCGAGCTGTTCGACGCCAATTACGAGCGCTCCATGCCGCATCTGGAAGCGGTGCTTAAGCGGATGCCGATCTGGGCCGAGGCCGGCATCAAGCGGGTGGTTCACGGCGCCATTACCCACACGCCGGACAGCAACCCCCTGCTCGGCCCGGCGGCGGGTCTGAGGAACTTCTGGATGTGCGCCGGGGCTTCCATCGGCATCGCCCAGGGCGGCGGCTGCGGCAAGTACCTGGCCCAGTGGATGGTGCACGGCGACGCCGACATCAACATGGCCGAATTCGACCCACGGCGTTTCGGCGACTGGGCCGACGATGATTACGTGCGCGATACCTCGTTCGAGGAATACAACCGCATGTACGCCCTGCCGGCGCCGGGGCTGGAACTGCCGGGTGGACGGCCGAGGAATACGACGCCGCTATATGACAAACTGAACGCCAAGGGCTGCGTGCACACCCTCGCCTTCGGCTGGGAACGGCCGAAATGGTTCTCGACCGACGGGCGGGAAGAAGACTACGGCTATCGCCGCAACAACATCTTCGAGGTGGTGGCGGAGGAATGCCGGGCGGTGCGCCAACGGGTCGGCGTACTCGACCTGTCCAGCTTCGCCAAGTTCGCGGTAACCGGCAAGGACGCGCAAGGATTCCTCGCCCGCGTCACCGCTAACCGGATGCCGAGGAAGGACGGCGGCATCGTGCTCACCCACGCGCTGGCCGAAACCGGGCGCATGCAGACAGAATTCACCCTGACCCGCTGGGCGGAAGATGATTTCTACCTTCTTTCCGGCGCTGCCTGCGAGTTGCGCGACCTCGACCTGCTGACAAACGCGGTCGAGGAAGGCGAGGATGTCACCCTCACCAACGTTACCGATTACTGGGGGGTGCTGGTCGTCGCCGGCCCCAAGTCCCGCGATCTGCTCAGGAAGCTGACGATCACCGACCTTTCCAACCAGGCATTCCCGTGGTTCACCGGCCGCCAGTCGGCGGTGGCGGATATCCTGCTGCGCACGCTGCGCATCAACTACGTCGGCGAACTGGGCTGGGAACTGCACTGCCCGATATCGAAAATGGCCGGGCTCTACGATGCCGTCATGGAAGCAGGCGAGGATTTCGGCGTCGCCGATTTCGGCGTCCACGCGGTCAACAGCCTGCGCATGGAAAAGGCCTACAAGGGCTGGGGCGCGGACATGACCAACGAGATCACGCCCATCGAGGCCGACTTGGGCCGTTTTGTCGATCTCGGCAAGGGCGACTTCACCGGCCGCGATGCCCTGATCCGGCGCAAGGCGGAAGGCGTCGCCACCCAACTGGTCTATGTGGAAGTGGACGCTTCTGATGCCGACGTCATCGGCGGCGAGCCGCTCTATGCGAAGGGAAAGGTGGTGGGAGTCGCCACCTCGGGCGGCTACGGCCACGCCACCGGCAGGAGCCTGGCCTTCGCCTACGTGGACCCGGTATTCGCCGCCCCGGGCACGGGGCTGGAAATCGCCATCCTGGATGAGCGGCGACAGGCCACCGTGCTGGCCGAACCGGCCTACGATCCCGCCAACCAGCGTTTGCGCGCCTGAGGGACAAGGAAAGCGTCATCTCGGACGCTACGTTGAACCCGGAAAACCAAAGGTTTTCCGTTGGTAAAACTTGCCATCCGTGATCCAGGGCGTCCCGCACCCCGGCCCGGCGAGTTTTCACTTGGCTCCTGGATTCCAACTTTCGCGAGAATGACGTGAAAGGGGGACGGTGGCTGTTTTTCCCGCCAGTGATTTTACCCGCCGGCCCGGGCGGTGTAGGCTGGCGCCGTTGAATCCCGCCCCATTTGATTTCACCCGGCAGGAGCCGCCTTCTTGATCGATGCCATATTCCGCTGGCTGGAAAGCCGCTGCGACCCCTTCCCGCCCGAAACCCCGGCCAAGCCGCCGACCACCCTGACCGGGTTCGTGATTCACTATGCGCGCCCCTTCTGGCCCCTGTTGCTGGCCAGTTCCGTCATGGGGATCACCATCGCGCTGATCGAAGTATCCCTGTTCGCCTTCATGGGCAGGCTGATCGACTGGCTGGCCACTACCGGTCCGGAAAACCTGTGGGCCGAGCACGGGTGGTTCCTTACCGGCATGGGGCTGTTGGTGCTGGTGCTGTTGCCCGGCCTCAAGTTTTTCTACAACTCCCTGATCAACCAGGGCCTGCTGGGCAATTTCGCCATGCGCACCCGTTGGCAGGCGCACCGGTACCTGCTGCGCCAGAGCATGGAATTCTTTCAGAACGATTTCGCCGGCCGGGTGGCGACCAAGATGATGCAGACGGCGCTGGGCGTGCGGGACACGGTGCTGAAGGTGACCGAGGTTTTCCTCTATATCATCGTCTATTTCACCGGAACCCTGGTCCTCTTCGGCTCCAGCGATATCCGTCTTTCGGCGCCCATGGTGGTGTGGCTGATCGCCTACCTGTTCGTTTTGCGGTATTTCGTTCCCCGTTTGCGCAAGGTTTCCATGGAACAGGCCGATTTCCGCTCGGTGGTTACCGGCCGGGTGGTGGACAGCTACACCAATATCGACACGGTGAAGATGTTTTCCCACGCCGCCCACGAGGATACCTACGCCCGCGAAGGCATGGGCGATTTCCTCGATAACGTCTACCGGCAGATGCGGCTGTCGACCCTGTTGACCTCCATCCTCAACCTGATGAACGGCGCCTTGCTGTTCAGTGTCGCCACCCTTTCCATTTGGCTGTGGACCCAGGGCGCGGTGACCACCGGCGTCATCGCCTTCACCATCGGGCTGGTGCTGCGCATGCAGGGCATGTCCCAATGGGTGCTGCGCGAGGTCGGCAACCTGTTCGAAAACATTGGCGTCGTGCAGGACGGCATCCAGACCATCGCCCGCGACCGCGCCATCGTCGATGCTCCCGGAACCAGGCCCCTGGTCATCACCAGCGGGGAAATCCGCTTCGAGGACATTCATTTCAATTACGGCAAGCAGCGCCACGACGTCGATAATATTCGGTCCCCGGGGGTCATGGACGGCTTGTCCCTGACCGTGCGCCCGGGCGAGAAGATCGGCGTCGTCGGCCGGTCGGGGGCCGGCAAATCGACCCTGGTCAGCCTGCTGCTCCGCTTCTACGACCTGGAAGGCGGCCGCATCCTGATCGACGGCCAGGACATCAAGACGGTGACCCAGGACAGTCTCAGGGCCGGCATCGGCATGGTCACCCAGGATACGTCCCTGCTGCACCGCTCGGTCATCGACAATATTCGCTACAGCAAACCGGACACCGACCTGGATGAAGTTATCGCCGCCGCCAGGCAGGCCCATGCCCACGACTTCATTCAGGACCTGGAAGACCTGAGCGGCCGCAGAGGATACGAGGCCCACGTCGGCGAGCGGGGGGTGAAGCTTTCCGGCGGCCAGCGCCAGCGCGTCGCCATTTCCCGGGTGCTGCTGAAAAACGCCCCCATCCTGATTTTGGACGAAGCGACCAGCGCGTTGGATTCCGAAGTGGAAACGGCGATCCAGGAAAACCTGTTCAGCCTGATGGAAGGCAAGACGGTGATCGCCATCGCCCACCGGCTTTCCACCATCGCCGCCATGGACCGGCTGATCATCATGGACCAGGGGCGCATCGTCGAGGAAGGGACCCACCAGGACCTGCTCCGCCGGGGCGGGCTCTATGCGGAGTTGTGGTCCCACCAGTCGGGCGGCTTCCTGGCCGGCGAAGCGGCGGAATAGGGACGGTGGTTCCGGAGCACGGCCTCATCGATGACGCCGAAATTCGGTGACGCTTGCCGCGGCAATATCGCGAAGCTCATGCGGGATATGGGCGCTTACTCGACAGCCACATATCCCAGTTCGATGGCCCGTTGCAGGGCGACAAAAGCATCCCGCGCTTCCTCGAACCGGCCCCGAAGCAAACGCAGTTCGTCGATTTCGTCGGTGCCTTCCGCCCCTTCGGCGCCTTGCGCCCCATCGGCGAACTTGAAAGCCGCTTCGATATATTGCGCCCGCACCTTCGCTACGGCGATGGCGAAGGACAACATGCGTTCCGAAGTGATCGGCGGAATCCGCTTATGGATGACCTCATTGTTGGAAAGCCGGGTCGCGTGCTCAATCTCCCGCAGGAAGCGTTGGTTATTGGCAAGATCGTCGTCCATGGCCATCTCCCGAACTGTTAAACCAAGCATACCCGAAAACGGCTGCACATTTAAACGGAAAAGACCATCGCCTATACCAAGGAGCGGTGATAATGACCCATGGGGATTGTCCGTGCGGCCTGCCGGGCACGAGCCCCTGCCGCCGGATTTACCTTCCGTAATGCCATTTGGGCAGCCACAGGGCGATCTCGGGAAAGACCATGACCAGGATCAGGCCGAACAGCATCACGAACACGAAAGGAATGATCGAGCGGTAAATGTCCGACAGCGTTACTTCCGGCGGCGCCATGGCCCGCATGAGGAAGAGATTGTAACCGAAGGGCGGCGTCATGTAGGCGATCTGGCAGGTGATGGTATAGAGGACACCATACCATACCAGGTCGAACCCCAGCACCTTGACCAAGGGGACATAAAGCGGCGCGACGATAACCAACATGGCGGTGTCGTCAAGGAACATGCCCATCAGGATGTAGGAAAGCTGCATCATGATGAGAATTTCCCACGGGCCCAGACCCATTTTACCGATGAAAAACGACTCGATGGCCTTCACCGCGCCGAGGCCGTCGAAGACGGCGCCGAACGCCAGCGCCGCCAGAATGATCCACATGAACATGCAACTGATGCCGAGCGTCTTGCGGATGGTTTCTTCGATCACCCGTGCGGTCAGCCGGCCTTTGAACAAGGCCGCGAGGGTCGCCGCCGTGGCGCCGACGGCGGAACTTTCAACCAGGCTGGTATAGCCCAGCAGGAACAGCCCGGTCATGGAAAAGAAGATGAACAGGGGAAGAACACCCGCCCTCAGCAGGCGGAATTTATCTCCCCAACTGATCTGCCGTTCTTCCTTTGGCAGCGCCGGGCCCAAGCTGGGTTGAATCTTGCACCGGATGACAATGTAAATAACAAACAGGCTGGCCATCATCAGGCCGGGAAACACGCCCGCCATCCACAATTGGCCCACCGGTTGCCGGGCGATCATGCCATAAAGGACAAGAACCACGCTGGGCGGCACCAGGATGCCCAGGGAACTGCCGGCCTGGATGACGCCGGTGACCATTATCTTGTCATAGCCGCGCCTGAGCAGTTCCGGCAGGGCGATGCTGGCGCCGATGGCCATGCCGGCGACGCTGAGGCCGTTCATCGCCGATATGACCACCATCAGGCCAATGGTGCCGATGGCCAGCCCCCCGTTCAGGGGCCCCGACCAGACATGGAACATCTTGTAAAGGTCGTCGGCAATGCCCGATTCCGACAGCATGTAGCCCATGTAGATGAACAATGGCAGGGTCAGCAGCGGATACCATTTCATCAGCTTCATGGCGGCGGTAAAGCCCATCTCGGAGCCGCCGTCGCCCCACAAGAAGAGGGCGGCGACGACGGCGACAAAACCGATGGCGCCGAACACTCGCTGCCCGGTCAGCAGCATGAGCATCATGGACGTGAACATTAAAATGGCGATGAGTTCATAACTCATGTGATCGACAACCCCCTGACCTTGGCCAGGTCCTTGAAGAAGGTGGCGATAGCCTGCAACAGCATCAGAAATATTCCGAAAACCATGATGATCTTGATCGGCGCCATGTAGGGCGCCCAGGATGAATAGCTGGTCTCGCCGTATTGCAGGGCATATTGGGTGCTGGATAGGCTGCCCCAAAGCAGCAGTCCCAGGTAACCGATCAGGCAGAAGGCGGTAAGGCTGTCGGCAAACGCCTTGCCCCTGGGCGACCACCGGCCATAGGCAATATCCATCCTGACATGGGAATCAAGCTGCATGGAATAACCGCCGCCCAGCAGGTAATAGGCCACCATCAGGAACTGGGCCATTTCCAGCGTCCACAAGGCAGGAAGAAAGAACGTCTTTGAAATGGAAGAAAAGAGAAGCAATCCGATCATGGCGAAGACCAGATACATGGTGAACCGGCCGACGGCGCGACTCACCGCTTCGACAACCCGCACGTAGGTTTTTATTGCCTTCGGCATTTTGGCCCGTTTCCTCCGCTTCCTCTATATGGATATGGGAACAATAAAGGCGTTCCTTCCCCGTCATGTCACCATATAGCGTTGACCACTCGGAAACTGGAACTGAATTGCACTGCCCCATGCGCACCGAAAGCGCGGCGGCTGCCGGTTATATTCGGCAGCCGCCAAGCCGGCGTCTTTCAATATGACGCCAGGGTTATCAATACCGGTACGGACGGCCGGCTTTTGCCATGACCTCG
>JAJRSS010000088.1 GCA_024278615.1 Alphaproteobacteria bacterium | reverse complement strand
TATGGGTTTGAAGGTCATCCTTTGCGCAAGGACTTTCCCCTGACCGGGTATGTGGAAATCCGCTACGACGATGAAAAGAAGCGCATCGTCTACGAACCGGTAAAGCTGCCCCAGGAGTTCCGTACTTTCGATTTTCTCAGTCCCTGGGAAGGCGCCAAGCCTGGCTTGCCCGGCGATGAGAAAGCCGAAGATCAAGGGGAAGGCGGGTAACGGATGGAAACCCAGATCAGAAATTACACCATTAACTTCGGCCCCCAACATCCCTCAGCCCACGGAGTATTGCGCCTGGTGCTGGAAATGGATGGTGAAGTCATCGAACGCGCCGACCCGCACATCGGCCTGCTGCACCGGGGGACCGAGAAGCTTATCGAATACAAGAGCTACCTTCAGGCGGTGCCATATTTCGACCGGCTTGACTATGTGACGCCGCAAAACCAGGAACATGCCTACGCCCTGGCGGTGGAGAAGCTTCTGGGGATCGAAGTACCGCTCCGGGGTCAATACATCAGAGTCCTCTATGCGGAGATCGGCCGGCTGCTAAACCACCTCTTCAACATCTGCGCCTTCGCCATGGATGTTGGGGCGGCCACTCCCATGCTTTGGGGGTTCGAGGAACGGGAACACCTGATGGAATTCTGCGAGCGCGTGTCCGGCGCCCGCATGCACATGGGCTATTTCAGGCCCGGAGGAGTTGCCCGCGACATGCCGGCCGGGCTTGCCGACGATATATATGCGTGGAGCGAAAAGTTCCCTTCCGCTATTGACGATACCGAAACCCTGCTGACCGAAAACCGTATCTTCAAACAGCGAACCGTGGATATTAGCCCCATTACCGCGGAGCAGGCCTTTGACCTGTCTTTCACCGGGCCGAACCTGCGGGCGGCTGGTGTGCCGTGGGATTTGCGCAAGGCCCAACCTTATGAAATTTACGACCAGCTAGAATTTGGCATTCCCGTGGGCACCCATGGCGACTGCTACGACCGGTACCTGGTCCGCATCCTGGAAATGCGCGAAAGCGTCAAGTTGTTACAGCAATGCCTGGAAAAGATGCCGGCTGGTCCGGTTAAAGTGGATGACCGGAAAATTTCACCGCCGTCGCGGAGCGAGATGAAGGATTCAATGGAAGCGCTGATCCACCATTTCAAGCTGTTCAGCGAAGGATACCGTGTGCCCGCCGGCGAGACTTACACCGCGGTGGAGGCGCCCAAGGGGGAATTTGGTGTTTATCTGGTTTCGGACGGAACCAACAAGCCCTACCGGTGCAAGTTAAGGACACCCGGATTCCCCTTCCTGCAAGCGGTGAATTTTCTGTGCAAGGGACACATGCTGGCCGATGTTGTATCGGTCATCGGTTCCCTGGATATTGTTTTTGGCGAGATTGACCGATGAGTAGCGAAGCAGAGGCCGTTCAACAGCCCGACAGTTTTTCCTTTTCGGCTGAGAACCAGGGAAGGGTAAAGACGGAGATCGGAAAGTATCCGGATGGACGCCAGGCGAGCGCGGTCATGCCCCTGTTGGATCTGGCGCAGCGGCAGAACAACGGTTGGCTGCCCCGGGCGGCCATGGATCATGTTGCCGAACTGCTCGGCATGCCGCCGATCCGGGTTTACGAGGTGGCGACTTTTTACACCATGTACAACCTGAAGCCGGTCGGTAAGCATCATGTCCAGGTCTGCACCAACCTGTCATGTTGGCTTCGGGGTTCCGACGACGTGATAACGACTTGCCGCCGGGTTCTTGGCGTGGATGTGGGTCAGACCACGGAAGACGGCATGTTCACGCTGAGCGAGGCGGAATGCCTGGGTGCCTGCTCCAATGCGCCAATGATGCAGATCGGTGATGACTATTACGAAGACTTGGATATGGGCACCACCCAGGCAATCCTGACCAAGCTGAGGGAAGGCGGCGTACCCGATCCGGGGCCGCAGATCGGTCGCCGGGGCGCCGAGCCCATGCAGCGGGACCATGCTAAAAACCAGGCAGCGGAGGGAGAAGATGCTTAAAGAAGAAAATCGCATCTTTCACAATATCCACGGCTTTAAGGACCTGAGCCTTGCGGGCGCCCGGTCGCGGGGTGATTGGGACGGCACCAAGGAATTGATCCAGAAGGGCCGCGAATGGCTGATCGAGGAAGTGAAAAATTCGGGCCTGCGCGGGCGGGGCGGGGCTGGCTTCAGCACCGGCATGAAATGGTCCTTCATGCCCAAGGAAGTGGGCGACCGGCCTCATTATCTGGTCGTCAACGCCGATGAAGGGGAGCCGGGAACCTGCAAGGACCGGGAAATCCTTCGCCACGAACCCCACAAGTTGTTGGAGGGTTCCTTGCTGGCGGGCGCGGCCATGGGCGCCAACGCCGCCTACTGTTACGTCAGGGGTGAATTTTACCGGGAGACGGAAGCCCTGCAACGGGCCGTGGACGAAGCCCGGGATGCCGGCCTGATCGGAAAAAACGCCTGCGGTTCCGGTTGGGATTTCGAATTCCATCTCCACCGGGGCGCCGGTGCCTATATCTGTGGCGAGGAAAGCGCCCTGATCGAAAGCTTGGAAGGCAAAAAGGGACAGCCGCGGATGAAACCGCCGTTTCCGGCCAATGTGGGCCTGTACGGTTGCCCGACCACGGTCAACAACGTGGAATCCATCGCCGTGGTACCCGATATCTTGCGCCGGGGCGCCGGCTGGTTCGCGTCCTTGGGGAAGCCCAACAATACGGGCACCAAGCTGTTCGCCATTTCCGGGCATGTGGAAACCCCGTGCGTGGTGGAAGAGGAAATGGGCATCACCTTGAGGGAGCTAGTTGATAAGCACGGTGGCGGCGTACGCGGTGGATGGGACAACCTGTTGGCGGTTATCCCCGGCGGATCATCGGTGCCGGTTGTTCCCAAGTCTCTGTGTGATACCCTTTGCATGGATTTTGATTCCTGCCGCGATGCGCAATCCGGCCTGGGCACGGCGGCGGTGATCGTCATGGATAATTCCACCGATATCGTTGCCGGCATTGCCCGCTTGTCCAGGTTTTACATGCATGAAAGTTGCGGCCAATGCACGCCTTGCCGGGAAGGCACCGGTTGGATGTCGCGCATGATGGAACGCATGGTCACCGGCAGTGCCTCGATTGAGGAAATCGACCTGTTGGAAGAAATCACCCGCCAAGTGGAAGGACATACCATTTGTGCCCTGGGCGATGCGGCCGCCTGGCCTATCCAGGGACTGATTCGCCACTTCCGGCCGGTGATGGAAAAGCGTATCAACGATTATCAAGCAACCCGCAACGAGCAGGCGGCGTAGGGAACAAGCGGATGCCCAAACTGACCATCGACGGCATGGAAGTGGAAGTCGAACCGGGCATGACGGTGTTACAGGCCTGCGAGGCGGCCGGCATCGAAATTCCACGCTTTTGCTATCATGAACGGCTATCCATCTCCGGCAATTGCCGCATGTGCCTGGTGGAAATGGAGCGGGCGCCCAAGCCCATCGCTTCTTGCGCCATGCCGGCGGCCGACGGCATGGTTGTCCGCACGAATACACCCACCGTACAAAAGGCCCGCAAGGGAGTGATGGAATTCCTGCTGGTCAATCATCCCCTGGATTGCCCCATTTGTGACCAGGGTGGCGAATGCGACCTTCAGGACCAGGCCATGGGCTATGGCCATGACCGCAGCCGCTATCACGAAAACAAACGGGCGGTGAAGGACAAGTACCTGGGGCCGCTGATCAGGACGGTGATGACCCGGTGTATCCATTGCACCCGCTGCATTCGCTTTGCCACCGAAATCGCCGGGGTACCCGAACTGGGCGCCACCGGCAGGGGTGAGCACATGGAAATCGGCACCTATGTTGAAAAGGCGCTGACGTCGGAACTGTCGGGCAACATGATCGACCTGTGTCCGGTGGGAGCACTGACCTCTGCGCCTTACGCCTTTACCGCCCGTCCGTGGGAATTAAACAAGACTGAAACCATCGATGCGTTGGATGCCGTAGGCTGTAATATCCGCGTCGATACCCGGGGTGCGGAAGTGATGCGCGTGCTGCCGCGCCTCAACGAGGACGTGAACGAGGAATGGATTTCCGACAAGACTCGTTTTGCCATTGACGGGCTGAAATTTCAGCGTCTGGACCGTCCCTATGTGCGGCGGGACGGAAAACTGACCGAAGCAACCTGGGATGAAGCTTTCGCCGCTATTTCTGAGATGATGCAAGGCATCGGCGGTAGCGAGGTGGCGGCCTTGGCCGGCGACCTGGTTTGCGCAGAATCCATGATGGCGCTGAAAGACCTGATGGTGGCTTTGGGGTCGCCCAACCTGGACTGCCGACAGGACGGGGCCAAGCTGGAAACCGGTTGCCGGGCCGGTTACCTGTTCAACACGACCATCGCTGGAATCGAAGACGCCGATGCCTGTCTGCTGATCGGCGCCAATCCCCGCCTGGAAGCGCCGGTGATTAACGCCCGGTTGCGCAAGCGCTGGCTGATGGGCGGGTTCCCCGTAGGGTTGATCGGACCAGAGGCTGACCTGACCTATGACCACCGGCACCTGGGAAACGGGCCGGACGTGCTGGGCGAAATTGCCAGGGGCGAGGGCGAATTCGCCAAGGTCCTGATGGATGCCGCCCATCCAATGCTCATTGCCGGCCAGGGGGCGCTGGCGCGTTCCGATGGCGCCGCCATTCTGGCGGCGGCCCGCGCCATCGCCGAGAAGACGGGCATGGTCGCGGAGGGCTGGAACGGGTTCAACGTTCTCCACACCGCCGCCGCGCGAACCGGTGGGTTGGACCTGGGCTTCGTTCCCGGTAATGGTGGCAGGGACCGGGACGGCATTTTGGATGGCGCCGCCAGCGGGGCTGTCCAGGTGGTCTATTTGCTCGGCGCCGATGAGATCGACATGGGTCGCTTGGGGGATGCCTTCGTCATTTACCAGGGCCATCACGGCGACGCCGGGGCCCACCGGGCGGATGTGATCCTGCCCGGCGCCGCTTACACGGAAAAGAACGCCGCCTATGTCAATACGGAAGGCAGGGTGCAATGGACCCGCCGCGCCACCTACCCGCCCGGCGAGGCCAAGGATGACTGGGCCATCCTGCGGGCGCTTTCGGAAGTGTTGGGCAAGACGCTGCCCTATAACACCCTGGAAGACCTGGACGCCCGAATGGGCGAAGCCAATCCGGCTTTCAATCAACCTGACACGGTTGAACCGGCGGCGTGGGGTGCGTTCGGCAAAGAAGGGGCCTTCGATGGAGCACCCTTTGTATCGCCCATCGGCAATTTCTACATGACCGATCCCATCAGCCGCGCCTCTGTAACCATGGCCGAATGCACCGCCGTTGTTTCAGGTAGCGGGGAAGGAAAGACCGGCACCCATGGATGAGCTGTTAATCGAATACCTTGGGTCCTTCCTGGGGCCTTTAGTCTGGATCGTGATCAAGATCGTGGTCATCATCGCGCCTCTGTTGGGGTGCGTGGCCTATCTCACCTTATACGAGCGCAAGGTGCTAAGCGCCATGCAGCGGCGCCTGGGCCCCAACGTGGTCGGCCCGTTCGGCCTGTTGCAGCCCATCGCCGACGGCCTCAAGCTGTTTATCAAGGAAATGATTATTCCCAGCCGGGCCAACGCCGGTGTCTTTATCCTGGCCCCATGCCTGACCTTCATTCTGGCCCTTGTGGGCTGGGCGGTGATTCCCTTCGACCAGGGGCTGGTGCTGGCGGATATCAATGTCGGCGTTCTTTACCTGTTTGCCATTTCGTCTCTTGGCGTTTATGGGGTCCTGATGTCCGGCTGGGCCAGTAATTCCAAGTATGCCTTTCTGGGCGGGTTGCGTTCGGCGGCGCAAATGGTTTCCTACGAAGTCTCCATGGGCTTTATCATCATCACCGTGTTGCTGTGTGTCGGTTCCCTCAACCTGACCGATATCGTCATGGCCCAGAAAACGGTCTGGTTCGTCATTCCCCTGTTTCCCATGGCGGTCATCTTTTTTGTTTCCACCCTGGCGGAAACCAACCGCCATCCCTTCGACTTGCCCGAGGCGGAGGCCGAGCTGGTGGCCGGGTTCAACGTGTAATATTCCGCCATGACCTTCGCCCTGTTCTTTCTTGGCGAGTACGCCAACATGATCTTGATGGCCAGCATAACCACCATCCTGTTCCTTGGCGGGTGGCTGCCGCCGCTGGACATGGCGCCCTTTACCTGGCTGCCGGGTCCGCTATGGTTCGCGCTCAAGGTGGCGGCGGTTTTGTTTGTCTTTATCTGGGTGCGGGCGACCTTCCCCCGGTACCGGTACGATCAGCTGATGCGGTTGGGATGGAAAGTCTTCCTGCCCATTTCATTGGCCGGAGTCGCCATCGTCGCCGGTGTTCTGGTGGCTTTTGACCTGGCGCCGGTGGCGGGGTGAGGACGTAGACATGGGATTCATCAGACACAGCGTAAGGGTAGTACTCTGGACCGAACTTTTGTCGGGCATGGCGCTAACCTTCCGGACCATGTTCAAGCCCCGGTTCACTATCAACTACCCCTACGAGAAGGGCCCTCTCAGCCCACGGTTTCGAGGCGAGCACGCCCTCAGGCGCTATCCCAACGGGGAGGAACGGTGCATCGCCTGCAAGCTGTGCGAGGCCATCTGCCCCGCCCAGGCCATCACCATCGAGGCCGAACCCCGGGAAGACGGCAGCCGCCGAACCACCCGCTACGATATTGACAACAATAAATGCATTTATTGCGGTTTCTGCGAAGAGGCCTGTCCGGTGGACGCCATTGTCGAGGGGCCTAATTTCGAATATTCCGCGGAGACCCGGGAAGAACTCATGTACGACAAGGAAAAGCTGCTGGCCAATGGCGAGCGTTGGGAAACACAACTGGCCGACCGGCTTGCCGCCGACGCGCCTTACCGGTAGGACGGAATAGGCAATGATCATCCAGGCTCTGGCATTTTACCTGTTTGCCGCCGTTACCGTGGCTTCAGCCGTTGCGGTGATCTCGGTGCGCAACCCTGTCCATTCGGTGCTGTTCCTGATTCTGGCATTTTTCAATTCCGCTGGATTGTTCATTCTGCTGGGGGCCGAATTCCTCGCCATGATTTTAGTGGTGGTGTATGTGGGGGCGGTGGCGGTGCTGTTCATGTTCGTCGTCATGATGCTGGACATTAATTTCGTCGAACTGCGCCAGGGGTTTTTGCAATACCTGCCCATCGGCGCCCTGATCGGACTGATCCTGTTGGTCGAAATCCTGGTAATGGTGGGCGGTTGGGCCCTGTCGCCGGAAATTGCATCCGCGGTAGCGGCGCCGACCCCCGCGCCTGAGACGGTGACCAATACCCATGCTCTGGGTGAACTGATTTATACCCGCTACGTCTATCTGTTCCAGGCGGCGGGGATCATCCTGCTGGTGGCCATGATCGGCGCCATTGTCCTTACCCACCGGCGCCGGGACGGGGTGCGGCGGCAGAAGGTATCAGAGCAGATCGCCCGGCGGGCCGAAGAATCGGCGACCGTTCGTCAGGTTGAATCTGGGAAGGGGATTTGATCATGGAATCCATATTCACCATCGGCCTTTCCCATTACCTGAGCCTCTCCGCCATCCTGTTCGTGCTGGGGTTTTTCGGCATCTTTCTCAACCGCAAGAACGTGATCGTCATCCTGATGTCGATTGAATTGATGCTTCTCTCGGTGAACCTCAACTTTGTAGCTTTTTCCGCCGAACTAAACGATTTGGTCGGGCAGGTATTTGCTTTGTTCGTGCTGACCGTGGCGGCGGCCGAAGCGGCGATCGGCTTGGCCATTCTGGTGGTCTATTTCCGTAACCGCGGCAGCATCGCCGTCGAAGACATCAACGCCATGAAGGGTTGAGGGCCGGAACATGTATACCTTCGCCATATTCCTGCCGCTGCTGGGCGCCATGGTCGCCGGACTGCTTGTTTTCGTCGGCGGGGAGGACGAGGAACGCCGGGCCCGCATGGACCGGGCGGCCCAATGGTCCACCTGCGGGGCCATGTCCTTGGCCTCCATCATCGCCATGTTCCTGTTCAAGGAAGTGGCCCTGGATGGTAACCCCTATACGGTCGAGCTGTTTACCTGGATCGATTCCGGCGCCCTGGAAGTTTCCTGGGCTTTGAAGCTGGATTCTCTGGCCGTGGTCATGGTGCTGATGGTGACCGTGGTTTCGACCATGATCCATTTCTATTCCATCGGCTACATGCACCACGACCCCTCCATCCCCCGCTTCATGTCCTACCTTAGCCTGTTCACCTTTTTCATGCTGATGCTGGTAACCGCCGACAACCTGATCCAGTTGTTCTTTGGCTGGGAAGGCGTAGGGTTGGTTTCCTACCTGCTGATCGGCTTCTGGTATGACCGGCCGGCGGCCAACGCCGCCGCCATCAAGGCCTTTGTCGTCAACCGGGTGGGCGATTTCGGCTTTATGCTGGGCATCTTCGCCGTATTCGTTCTTTTCCAGTCGGTGAACCTGGACACTATTTTCTCCGCCGCCGCAGGCAAGGCGGACGCCACCATCCAAGTATTTGGCGGCGAGTTCCATGCCCTGACCGTCATTGGTTTACTGCTCTTCGTGGGCGCCATGGGCAAGTCGGCGCAGTTGGGCCTGCACACCTGGCTGCCCGACGCCATGGAAGGCCCGACGCCCGTTTCCGCCCTGATCCACGCGGCGACCATGGTCACGGCGGGGATATTCATGGTCGCCCGCCTGTCACCGTTGTTCGAGTATTCGGAAACCGCATTGACGGTGATCACCGTGGTCGGCGCAACAACGGCCATCTTCGCCGCCACCATCGGCTGCGTGCAGAATGACATCAAGCGGGTCATCGCTTATTCCACCATGTCGCAACTGGGCTACATGTTCTTCGCCCTTGGGGTTTCGGCCTATTCCGCTGGTATTTTCCACCTGATGACCCATGCCTTCTTCAAGGCCCTGCTATTCCTTGGCGCCGGATCGGTCATTCACGCCATGTCCGACGAGCAGGATATGCGCCGCATGGGCGGCATCTGGAAAATGATCCCGGTTACCTATGCGCTGATGTGGATTGGCTCACTGGCCCTGGCCGGCATTTGGCCCTTCGCCGGGTATTACTCCAAGGATACCATCCTGGAAGCAGCCTACGCGGCGGGATCCGGCGTTGGCGGTTATGCCTTCTGGATGGGGATCACGGCGGCTTTCCTGACCGCATTCTATTCGTGGCGCTTGATTATCATGACCTTCCACGGCGCGCCCAGGGCTGACGAGCGGGTCATGGCCCACGTGCATGAATCCCCCAAGGTGATGATCCTTCCGCTCATCGTGCTGGCGGCGGGGGCCCTGTTCGCCGGGTATTTGGGTTTCGAATATTTCGTCGGCAGCAATGCGGCCGAGTTCTGGGGCAATTCCATTCTGGTGTTGCCCGGCCACGACGCGTTGGAAAATGCCCACTCGGTTCCGTTGTGGGTCAAATACCTGCCGCTGGTTGTGGCCGGCGCTGGCATTGCCCTGGCCTACGTCATGTACATGTTCGCGCCCGGCCTGCCCGCTGCTTTGGCAAGCAGCTTCTCCGCTGTTCACCGTTTCCTGCTCAACAAATGGTACTTTGACGAACTGTACGATTTGCTGTTTGTCCGCCCGGCATTCTACCTGGGCCGCAACCTGTGGAAGACGGGGGATGGGGCGATTATCGACGGTGTTGGACCCGATGGGCTGGCGGCTGCAACCTTAAACCTTGCCCGCCGGGCGGCAAAATTGCAGACCGGATATCTTTATCACTATGCCTTCGCCATGCTCATCGGCGTGGTGTCCGTGGTGACTTGGTACTTATTCACGAGAGCGGGGTAGGCGGGAATGAGCCAGTTTTCAATCCTTTCCCTGATCATCTTCCTGCCCTTGGCCGGCGCGGGTTTCATCCTGCTGGGCAACCGGGGCGACGAGGAAGTGGCGGCCCGGGATGCCCGCAACGTAGCCCTTTGGACATCAGGCATCACGTTCATCCTGTCCCTGTTCCTGTGGTACAATTTCAACACGGAGACGGCGGAGTTCCAATTCGTCGAAAAAGCCGAGTGGATGCCCGGCCTGAACATCTCCTACCACTTGGGCGTCGACGGCATTTCCATGTTGTTCGTTCTGCTGACGACGCTTCTGACGCCGATTTGCGTACTCGCAAGCTGGCGCAGCATCACCACCCATGTGAAAGAATACATGATCGCTTTTCTGATCATGGAGACCATGATGGTGGGCATGTTCTCGGCCCTGGACCTGGTGGTTTTCTACATTTTCTTCGAAGGTGTCCTGATCCCCATGTTCCTGATTATCGGCGTGTGGGGCGGCGGACGGCGGGTGTACGCGGCATTCAAGTTCTTCCTCTACACCCTGGCCGGTTCAGTGCTTATGCTGTTGGCCATTCTGGCCATGTATTTCGAGGCCGGGACCACAGATATCCCGACCCTCATGGCCTACAATTTCCCGCCGGACATGCAGCGGTGGTTGTGGCTGGCTTTCTTCGCCTCGTTCGCTGTCAAGGTTCCCATGTGGCCGGTGCATACCTGGCTGCCCGACGCCCACGTGGAGGCGCCGACGGCGGGTTCGGTCATCCTCGCCGGCGTTCTGCTGAAATTCGGTGGGTACGGGTTCCTGAGATTCTCCCTCCCCATGTTCGCCTCGGCCACGGTGGAATTCACCCCCCTGATCTTCACCTTGAGCGTGATCGCGGTGATCTATACCTCCCTGGTGGCCCTGGCCCAGGAGGATATGAAAAAGATGATCGCCTATTCCTCCGTCGCCCACATGGGCTTCGTCACCATCGGCGTCTTTACCCTGAACATTCAGGGCATAGAAGGCGCCATATACTTGATGCTCAGCCATGGGGTCGTTTCCGCCGCCCTGTTCCTGATCGTCGGCGTGGTCTATGACCGCACCCATTCGAGGGAGATTTCCACCTATGGCGGGCTGGTGCACCGCATGCCGGTCTATGCGCTGGCCTTCATGCTGTTCATGCTGGCTTCCGTCGGCTTGCCGGGCACCGGCGGCTTCGTCGGCGAATTCCTGGTCTTGGTGGGCATTTTCCAGATCAATACCTGGGTGGCAGCGCTGGCGACCACGGGGATAATTTTAGGCGTAACCTATATGCTGTACATGTACCGGCGGGTCATCTTCGGCAAGCTGACCAAGGAAAGTCTGATGAAGATTGCCGACCTGGAAAAACGGGAGATTGTGGTGTTCGCACCCCTGGTGATTTTGGTGTTGTGGATGGGGATCTACCCCTCGTCATTTCTGGACGTGATGCACGTTTCCGTGGCTAACCTGATTGAACAATTCCAGACAGCGCTTGCGGCGAGTGAAAATCTCGCCCTGGCTGGCCAATAAGGGAAGGGCGAAGGATTATGGCGGCGGTTCCCAACCTGATCCCGGCCCTGCCCGAGATATTCCTGGCCCTGACGGCCATGACATTGCTCATGCTGGGTGTTTTTCAAAAAGTGGACGGCGACGGACAGGCAACCGCGCGGTTCGTTTCTTATCTGGCGGTTATTGCCTTCGGCCTGACCATTCTTCTGGTGGTTACGGTCGGTGGCGGGCGAAAACTTACCTTTGACGGAATGTTCATCACCGATTTTTTCGGTGTGTTTTTCAAGATCCTTGTCTTGATCGCTTCCGCCCTGACCCTCGTCATTTCCCAAGGCTATCTGAAAGTTCAGGGCATGGCGCGGTTTGAATATCCTGTCCTGGTCATGTTTGCCACCCTGGGCATGATGCTGATGATTTCGGCCAACAACCTTATCTCCCTCTACCTGGGATTGGAGATGCAGAGCCTTGCGCTTTATGTGTTGGCGTCGTTTCAGCGGGACGATATGCGTTCAACCGAGGCTGGTCTGAAGTATTTCGTCCTCGGCGCGCTGGCTTCGGGCATGCTGCTTTATGGCAGTTCGCTGATCTATGGTTTCACCGGCACGACGGATTTCGGCGCCATCGCCGCCCTGTTCAATTCGACAGCGGAAGGCGGGCCGTCGGTCGGTGTGATTATCGGTTTGGTTTTCATCCTTGCCGGCTTGGCCTTCAAGGTATCCGCCGTTCCTTTCCACATGTGGACACCGGACGTTTACGAAGGCGCGCCAACGCCTGTTACCGCCTTCTTCGCCGTCGGGCCCAAACTGGCCGCCATCGCGCTGCTTCTTCGGGTAATGATTGGTCCCTTCGGGGAACTGGCCGGCCAATGGCAGCAGATCGTCGCTTTTATTTCCATCGCCTCCATGGTGCTGGGCGCCTTCGCCGCCATCAACCAGACAAACATCAAGCGGATGATGGCCTACAGCTCTATCGGTAATGTGGGGTATGTGCTGATCGGACTGGTTGTCGCTGACGAAGCCGGTATTCGAGGCGTGCTTATCTACATGGCCATCTACCTGTTCATGACTCTTGGCGCCTTTACCTGCATCCTCTGCATGCGCCGGGGCGGCGGCATGGTAGAGGATATCAAGGACCTGGCGGGGCTTTCCAGGAGCCATCCCATGGTCGCCCTGGCCATGGCCATTTTCATGTTCTCCATGGCCGGCATTCCGCCTCTGGCGGGGTTCCTGGGGAAGTTGTACATCTTCATGGCCGCCATTAACGCTCAACTTTACACCCTGGCCGTTATTGGTGTTCTGTCCAGTGTGGTTGGGGCCTTCTATTATTTGCGGGTAATCAAGGTGATGTACTTCGACGAACCGACGGATTTGCTCGACCGGCCCGTAAGCCGCGAAATCGGGCTGGTTCTGGCTGGTTCCAGTCTGTTTGTCGTTCTGTTCGTCATTTATCCATTGCCTCTTCTGGCCGCCGCCAAGGCCGCCGCCCAAGCTTTGATGGGTGGATGACCCTCATTTGGTGAAATGCGCTTGATGACGGGTGAAGCCTTGCTGCCCAGTGGGTTTCACCTGCTGGCGCTGGACAGCATCGATAGCACCAATGAGGAAGCGAAAAGGCTGGCCGAAAGTGGCGCGCCGGAGGGGACCGTGGTCTGGGCCAAAGAACAGACGGCGGTCAAGGGAAGGCGTGGCCGAACCTGGGTAACCACCAGAGGCAACCTCGCCTTCAGTATTCTGCTTCGGCCTGACTATCCGGCAGCCGAAGCCCTGCAAGTGGGGTTTGTCGCCGCCAACGGCATCGCCCTGGCGGTCGCCGAAGTCCTGCCCAGGAGTGCCGCCGTGACCTGTAAGTGGCCCAATGATGTGCTGGTGGAAGGGCGTAAGGTATCGGGGCTGCTGCTGGAATCCGCCACAACCGCCGCCGGCCGCCTGGATTGGCTGGTGGTGGGTGTCGGCCTCAATGTGGCGGGCTATCCCGCGAATACGGAGTTTCCGGCCACTTCTCTTGCCGCCGCGGGTGCCCATGGGGTAACGGTTGTAGGCATGTTGGAGTCCATATGCGGTCATTTCCATTCGGGGCTGGCGGGGTGGCGTGATATGGGGTTTTATCCGGTCCGCGAGGCGTGGCTGGAACGGGCCCATGGTTTGGGTGAACCGGTCACGGTGCGTCTGGAGAAGGAAACCCTGACCGGCGAATTCCGAACCCTGGATGAACAGGGCGCGCTGGTTCTTGGCCTCAATGGCGACGAGCGAAGGATTACCGCCGGCGACGTGTTCCCCGGCGTAAGGTAGGCGAACCGAAAAGATGTTGCTGGCGATTGATTCCGGGAATACCAACATCGTTTTCGCTGTCTTCGGTGATGACGGCGAAATTATGGGTGAATGGCGTTCGTCCACTGACCCAAATCGCACCGCCGACGAATTTGGTGTGTGGCTGACCCAGCTTATGCAACTGGATGGCGTGGACCGGGCCGACATCAACGCCGCAATCATTGCGACAGTAGTGCCGGGTACACTGTTCAACCTCAAGACCCTGTGCCGGAAATATTTCGATTGCGAGCCATTGATCATCGGCGATGATGATGTGGAATTGGGTGTTCGCATTTTGATCGACCACCCCAACGAAGTGGGCGCCGACCGGTTGGTCAACACCGTGGCGGCTTACGAAAGTTACGGTGGACCTTTGATCGTGGTTGATTTCGGCACCGCCACCACCTTCGACGTCATTGATGATGATGGCAACTATTTCGGCGGCATCATTGCGCCAGGCATCAATCTTTCCCTTGAAGCCCTGCACCAGGCTGCCGCGAAATTGCCCCGGGTGGCCATCAAGCGGCCGGAAAAGGTCATCGGCACGGGCACCGTGTCCGCCATGCAATCCGGCGTCTTCTGGGGCTACGTGAGCATGATCGAGGGCATGGTGGGGCGTATCGAGGAGGAATACGGCGCCCGCATGAACGTCATCGCCACCGGCGGACTGGCGCCCCTGTTCGTCGATTCCACCGATTGCATCAATGGCGCCGATCCGGACCTCACCCTCAGGGGCCTGCTGTCCGTTCACATTCGCAACACGACATGACCCAATCTTCCAGCAAAGAACTGCTTTTTTTACCTTTGGGCGGAGCCGGCGAGATCGGCATGAACCTGAACCTGTACGGGTTCGGGCGGCGCGGCCAGGAACGCTGGATGATGGTGGACCTGGGCATCACCTTCGGCAACGGATCCCTGCCCGGGGTGGATGTGATCATGCCCGATCCCACCTTCATCGCCGACCGGCGGGACCGCCTGGACGGGCTGGTGCTGACCCACGCCCACGAGGATCACCTGGGCGCGGTGGCCTACCTGTGGGAACGGCTGCGCTGCCCCATCTACGCCACGCCATTCACCATTTCCGTCCTGACCCATAAGCTACGGGAAGCAGGGCTGGAAGGTCAGGTGCCGATAATCGAGGTGCCCCTGAACGGCGAGTTCACTGTCGGTCCGTTCGATCTGGAACTGATCACCTTGACCCATTCCATCCCCGAACCCAACGGCATCGCCATCCGCACGCCCTTGGGGACGGTGCTGCATACGGGGGACTGGAAATTCGATCCCGGCCCGGTGGTGGGGCCCGCGTTCGACGAAGAAGCCCTGCGCCGGCTGGGCGGGGAAGGGGTTTTGGCGATCGTTTGCGATTCCACCAATGTCTTCAACCCCGGCACCTCGGGCTCGGAGGCGGACCTGCTGGAAAGCCTTACGGAACTGATTCGCAAGTGCGAAAACAGGGTGGCCGTGGCCTGCTTTTCCAGCAACATCGCCCGCCTGGAAACCGTCGCCGCCGCCGCCCAGGCTTGCGGCCGGGACGTGGTGCTCTCTGGCCGGTCCCTGCAGCGCATGGTCGAGGTGGCGCGGGAAAACGGCTACCTGTCCGACACTCCCGCATTCCTGCAGGAAGAAGACGCGGGCCACCTGCCCCGGGGGAAAACCCTGATCATCTGTACCGGCAGCCAGGGAGAACCCCGGGCGTCCCTGGCCCGTATCGCCTTCGAAGATCATCCCCGCCTGACCCTGGAAGAAGACGACACGGTCATCTTTTCGGCCCGGGAAATCCCCGGCAACGAGACCACCATCGGTCGCCTGCAAAACCAGTTGGCCCGGCGGGGGATCAACCTGATTACGCCCAAGGACCATTTTGTCCATGTTTCCGGCCACCCGGCCCGGGACGAGTTGGTCCGCATGTATCAGCACGTGCGTCCGCGCATTTCCGTGCCCGTCCATGGAGAGGCCCGCCATCTGGCCGAACACGCCCGTCTGGCCCGGGAATGCCAGGTAGCGGAGACGGTGGTGACGGAAAACGGCGGCATGGTGCGGCTGGCGCCGGGACCGGCCCGTCTGGTCGATCAGGCCCCGGTGGGGCGGCTGGCCCTGGAGGGGAACCGGGTGGTGAAACTGGATGGGGAATTGGTGCGGGGCCGGACCCGGGCCATGTATAATGGCTCGGCGGTGGTGACGATTGTCCTCAACGGCGAAGGCCAACTGGCCGCCGATCCCATCCTCACCACCACCGGGTTGCTGGAGCCCGATGACCAGGAAACCCGGGAGGTGGTTTTTACCGCCATCCGTGACGCCATGTCGGGTATTTCAAAGTCAGATCTCAAGGACTTGCGAGGGGTGCAGGAAACCTTGCGCATTGCCGTCCGCCGGGCTTTTCGCAACCACTTGGACAAGAAGCCCGTAACCAGCGTACACCTTGTGCGGATTTGAAAAAGGAAAGGGCGATGATCGGCAGGCTCAACCATGTGGCGATAGCCGTTTCCGACCTCGAGGCAGCGACCGCCCAATACCGGGATGTTCTAGGCGCTTCCGTTTCGGCGCCGATGGATGAACCGGATCATGGGGTTAGGGTGGTATTCGTGGATTTGGGCAACACCAAGGTTGAACTGTTGCATCCCCTTGGCGAAAACTCGCCCATCGCCGGGTTTCTGGAGCGCAACCCCAGTGGCGGCATGCACCATCTGTGCTTCGAGGTGGAAGACATTTCCGCCGCCCGCGACCGGCTTGTGAAACAGGGCGCGCGGGTACTGGGTGACGGCGTGCCCAAGCCCGGCGCCCATGGCAAGCCTGTCCTGTTCCTTCATCCCAAGGATTTTTCCGGCACGTTGATAGAATTGGAACAGGCATAAATGGGGTGGGCAGGGGGAATAACGGTATTTTTCATCACTTGGTGGCTGGTGATCTTTATGGTGCTGCCCTGGGGCGTACAGGCCATCGATGCCGAAGATGTTGAAAAAGGGCAGGCGGATAGCGCCCCCAAGAAACCCATGCTGGTTCGAAAATTGGTTATCACCACGGTGATTACCGGATTCTTGTGGGGAATCGCCTACCTCGTGATCGATTCCGGCATGATTTCCTTCCGGGAATAACCCTGAATAACAGTGCCTTAGCATAAAGGCTTGCATCGGATGTGTTCATGGTTTGTACTGTGAGCATGTTTTACTACTGTGATGCCGCCGATCATCCCGTCCATGGTCCTCACCATGATCAGGAATACGGCTTTCCCGTCACCGATGAGGCGGTGCTGTTTGAACGGTTGTGCCTGGAAATATTCCAAGCGGGGCTGTCGTGGGAAATCGTCCTCAAGAAGCGAAAAACCATCTTCGCCGCCTTTAACGGCTTTGACGTGGATGCCGTAGCCGCCTACGGCGACAAGGACGTGGCGCGCCTTCTGGCCGACCCGGGGATCATCCGCAACCGCCTCAAGGTGGCCTCGATCATCGATAACGCCAAGCGGTTCCAGGAGTTGCGCGAGACCCACGGCGGGTTTGCCGGATGGTTGGCCGCCCACCATCCGGGTCATAAAAAAGATTGGGTGAAGCTGTTCAGGAAAACCTTTCGCTTCACCGGCGGCGAGATCGTCAATGAACTGCTGATGAGCATTGGATATCTGCCCAACGCCCATCGGAAGGATTGCCCGGTTTACGCCCGTATCGCCAGGATCAACCCCCCATGGATGACGGCGGATCCGGCTGTTTTCAGGGATTCCTGACCCGGCCGCATTAGCCCTTTTTTAAGCGGCGGAGCGGAAGATACGAGGATGAAATCGATCCTCGCGGCCCTCGCTTTAATCCTGCTGCCCGCCCTGGCGGCGGCGGAGGAATCCTCGGTCCTGATTACCAGGAAAGACTGCCAGCGCATGGTCCGGCACCTGCCCTCGGGTGACGTCGCCTACCAGCCCGGCGTCGATGTCCGGGGCAAAGCGGTCGTCTCGGCGGATGTCGGCGGCCAGCCCAAGATCGAACTGCCCGATATTTTCGAATTCGACATCGGCATGGACATGCGCCGTTACATGGGCGGCCCGGCGGCCGATGCGGCGGCGGAAAGTTCGGAAACCACCTCGGCCTTCGATACGGCGGCGCGGATCGGCCCCGCCACTTCCACCGCTGGCCAGGTCCGCTATGATATCAATACGGGGGGGCTGACGTTCAACGGCCAGCCTCTGACCGACCCGGACCAGGCGGCCCTGGTCCAGGCCTGCAAGGAAATGCTGGCCGGCGGAAAATAGCCTTCCCCGGCGGTTCTCATTCGGGGCGTGGACAAGCCTCGAGGTTTTGCCTAATTTCTCCCTCCGACAACCGCGCCCGGCCCGGGCCGGCGAATTCAGGTAGGTTTGTTCATGCGTCTATCCCGCTATTTTCTCCCCACGCTTAAGGAAAACCCCTCCGAGGCGCAGATCGTATCCCACCGGCTGATGCTGCGCGCCGGCATGATCCGCCAATCCAGCGCCGGCATCTATTCGTGGCTGCCCCTGGGGTTGCGGGTGCTCAAAAAGATCGGGCAGATCGTCCGCCAAGAGCAGGACGCCATCGGCTGCAATGAAATCCTGATGCCGACCATCCAGCCGGCGGACCTGTGGCGGGAAAGCGGCCGCTATGACGACTATGGACCGGGAATGCTGCGTATCCAGGACCGCCACGGCCGCGACATGCTGTATGGGCCCACCAACGAGGAACAGATCACCGAAATCTTTGCCGGTTCGGTGAAAAGCTACAAGGACCTGCCGCAACTCCTGTATCACATTCAGTGGAAATTCCGCGACGAGGTACGGCCCCGTTTCGGCATCATGCGCGGCCGCGAATTCCTGATGAAAGACGCCTATTCCTTTGACCTGGACCGGGAAGGGGCCAGGCGGTCCTACAACAAGATGTTCGTTTCCTACCTCAAGACCTTTGAAAAAATGGGCCTGAAAGCCATCCCCATGGCCGCCGATACGGGACCCATCGGCGGCGACATGAGCCACGAATTCCTTATTCTTGCCGACACCGGCGAAAGTGAAATCGCCTGCCACCGGGATTTTCTCGACAATACGTGGCTGGCGGGCATTGATCTGGACGGCGACCTCAGCGCCGTGGTTGACACGTTGACGGGAAAATACGCGGCCACCGACGAAAAGCGGGATCCAGGGGTTGAAAAGAGCTTGGGTGACAGCCTGATCACCGCCCGGGGCATCGAAGTCGGCCATATCTTCTATTTCGGCACCAAGTATTCGGAAAAAATGGGCGCCCAGGTCACCGGCCCCCAGGGAGAGGGGATCACCGTCGAAATGGGGTCCTACGGCATCGGTGTGTCCAGGCTGGTGGGCGCCATCATCGAGGCCTCTCACGACGAAGACGGGATCATCTGGCCGGAAAGCGTCGCGCCTTACCATGTGGGGCTGGTCAACCTGAAAGTCGGCGATGTCGCCTGCGTCAAGGCTTGTGATGACCTGTACGGCAACCTTGAAGAAGCCGGGGTCGAGGTCCTCTACGATGACCGGGATGTGCGCACTGGCGCCAAATTCGCCGACATGGACCTGATCGGATTGCCGTGGCAACTGGTCATCGGTCCCCGGGGATTGAAAAATGGCGTGGTCGAACTCAAACAGCGCGGCACCGGCCAGCGGCGGGAACTATCGGTCGAATCCGCCCTCAATAAGCTGACGGCATAGGAACCGCTAAAACGTGTTCACGGCTTTCGAATGGATGGTCGCCCTGCGCTACCTTCGGGCCAGGCGGCAGGAAGGTTTCATTTCGGTCATCGCCTGGTTTTCCCTGTTGGGGATTGCACTGGGTGTAGCGACGCTGATCATCGTCATGTCGGTGATGAACGGCTTCCGCCAGGAACTGCTGAGCCGCATCCTGGGCCTGAACGGCCATCTCAGTGTTTACGGGCAGGAAGCCCAACTCACTGATTACGACCCCATGGCGGCGGCGGTGGCGAAAATTCCCGGCGTGATCAGCGTCACCCCCAGCATCGAAGGCCAGATCATGGTCTCGGCCAATGGAGTAGCCCGGGGAGCGGTTGTCCGCGGCACCCGCGCCAAGGACCTGGCCCGCCGCGCCATTATCGCCGACAACATCAAGGGCGGCTCACTGGCCGATTTCAAGGGCGACGACGCCGTCATCATCGGCCAGCGTTTGGCCGAAATCTTGCGCGTTGGCGTGGGCGACCGCATTACCCTGATCTCGCCCAAAGGCAACGTTACCGCTTTCGGCACCGTGCCCCGGCTCAGGGCCTACAAGGTGGCCGCCACCTTCGACGTGGGAATGTTCGAATACGATTCCAGTTTCATCTTCATGCCCCTTGAATCGGCCCAGGTTTATTTCCACCTGCCCAAGGCGGTGACCAACCTGGAAGTGTATGTTGAAGACCCCGATGCCGCCCGGAAAATGACCGCGCTCATCAGGGCGACGGTAAAGGGCGCGGGACGCATATACGACTGGCAACAGGCGAACGCCAGTTTCTTCAACGCCATTCAGGTCGAACGCAACGTCATGTTCCTGATCCTGACCCTGATCATCGTCGTCGCCGCCTTCAATATTGTTTCCAGCATGATCATGCTGGTCAAGGACAAGGGACGCGATATCGCCATCCTGCGAACCATGGGTGCTACCCGTGGCGCGGTCATGCGCATTTTCTTCATGAGCGGCGCCTCCGTCGGCGTTATCGGAACCTTCGCCGGTGTTATCCTGGGGCTTACTTTCGCCAAAAATATCGAAACCATCCGCCAATGGATCCAGGGATTGACCGGCACCGACCTGTTCGCCGCCGAAATCTACTTCCTCTCTCAACTGCCAGCGGTGGTTGACCCCAATGAAGTCATCACCGTGGTCGGCATGGGGCTGGCGCTGTCTTTTATCGCCACTCTTTATCCTTCCTGGCGGGCGGCCCGGCTCGACCCGGCGGAGGCGTTACGCTATGAGTGACGGCGCCCTCGATCTCCGGGGTGTGCACCGCACTTTCCTGCAGGGACGCACGGCGCTGGAAGTGCTCAAGGGCGCCGACCTGAATGTGCGCAAGGGAGAAATCGTCGCCCTGGTCGGGCCTTCGGGGTCGGGTAAATCGACCCTGCTTCACATCGCCGGTCTTCTGGAAACGCCGGACCAGGGGGAAGTGATCATCGGTGGACAAGCCTGCAATGACCTCAATGACGACCGCCGCACGGGCGTTCGCCGGCAACACCTGGGGTTTGTCTATCAGTACCATCATTTGCTGCCGGAGTTTTCCGCCCTGGAGAACATCATGGTTCCCCAATTGATCGCCGGCGTCCGGCGGGCCGAGGCCAAGACTCGGGCCCTGGAGCTTTTACAGCGCATGGGCCTGACCGAACGCAAAACCCACCGGCCGGCCCGGCTGTCCGGCGGCGAACAGCAACGGGTTGCCATCGCCCGGGCGCTGGCCAACGGGCCCAAGCTGTTGCTGGCCGACGAACCGACCGGTAACCTGGACCCAGCGACGGCGGGCGTCGTCTTTAACCTGCTGCTGGAGATGGCCCGGGGGGCTGGCCTTTCCGCCCTCATCGCCACGCACAACGCTGATTTGGCGGCGAAGATGGACCGTACGGTTGAATTGCGGGACGGGATGTTGGTCTGACCGCAAATTACCGCATGGGTGTCCGCCCGTTGTGGATAAAAACCAAAACCTTGTGGACAAGTCCGGCTTCACCCGCAACATGTGCTGACTCTTTTCGTGGGATGTGGAATCCTGTCCCCCATGTCTGATTCCGGTTTCATCCATCTTCGCGTTCATTCCGCCTATTCCCTTTCGGAAGGGGCGATTCAGGTCAACAGCCTGGCCGGCCTGTGCCACAGCATGGCCATGCCCGCCGTGGCGGTGACCGACACCAACAACTTGTTCGGCGCCATGGAGTTTTCCAAGGCGGCGGCGGCGGCCGGCATTCAGCCCATCATCGGCTGCCAGTTGAACATCTGCCGGCAGGGAAGCGACGGACGGCAAACGGACCAGTTGGTGCTGCTGGTCCAGAACCGGGCCGGCTATCGAAACCTCCTCAAGTTGTTGAGCTTGTCCTACCTGGACGGAGATGCCGCGGACGATCCTCAGGTGAGTTTGGAGCAGTTGGAGGCCCATCACGGGGGATTGATCGCGCTGACCGGTGGGCCGGCCGGGGCAGTGGGCCGCTTGCTGGCCGAAGGGCAGGGGCCGGCGGCGGAGGAAATGCTACAGCGTTTGGCCGGCTGTTTCCCCGGTTGCCTTTACGTGGAGCTCATGCGCCACGAACTGCCGGTGGAAAAGACCATCGAGCCGGCGTTGATCGATCTGGCTTACAAGCACGGCCTGCCCTTGGTGGCGACCAACGAAGTGTTCTTCGCCACCCGCGATATGTTCGAGGCCCATGATGCCCTGATCTGCATTTCGGAAGGGGCTTACCTGTCTCAAACCGACCGTCGCCGCTTGACCCCCGAACACTACCTGAAATCCGTTGACGAAATGCGGGCGTTGTTCGCCGATCTGCCCGAAGCGGTGGACAATACGGTGGTCATCGCCAGGCGTTGCGCCTTCATGGTGCGGACCGTGGACCCCATCCTGCCGACCTACACCGTGGCCCAGGGACGCAGCGAAGAAGACGAACTTCGCACCCAGGCCGAAGCCGGGCTGGAGGAGCGGCTTTCCGCTTTGGTGTTCGACGAAACCATGACGGTGGAGGAAAAAGGACTTGCCGCCCGGCCCTACCGGGAGCGTTTGGAATATGAGCTCAAGGTTATCGTCGGCATGGGCTTTTCGGGCTACTTCCTGATCGTCGCCGACTTTATCCGTTGGGCCAAAAGCCGTGAAATTCCTGTCGGGCCTGGGCGCGGCTCCGGTGCCAGTTCAGTGGTCGCCTGGGCTTTGACCATCACCGACCTGGACCCATTGCGCTTTGGCCTGTTGTTCGAGCGATTCCTCAATCCAGAGCGGGTGACCTTGCCTGATTTCGATATTGATTTTTGCCAGGACCGGCGGGACGAAGTGATCCGCTATGTGCAGGACAAATACGGCCGCGACCATGTGGCCCAGATCATCACCTTCGGTAAGCTGCAGGCGCGCGCGGTGCTGCGCGATGTGGGCCGGGTTTTGGAAATGCCCTACGGTCAGGTGGACCGTATAAGCAAACTGGTCCCCAACAATCCGACTGATCCACTGACCCTCAACGAAGCCATTTCCGCCGAACCCCAATTGGCGCAGTTGATCAAGGAGGACGAGTCCGTTGAACGGCTGGTCGGCATTGCCCGGCGGTTGGAAGGTTTATACCGGCATGCCTCCACACACGCCGCCGGGGTGGTGATCGGCGACCGGCCCCTGGATGAGCTGATCCCCCTTTACCGTGATCCCCGTTCCGACATGCCGGTCACCGGCTTCAGCATGAAATACGTGGAAGCGGCGGGGCTGGTGAAGTTCGACTTCCTGGGGCTGAAAACCCTGACCGTGCTGGCCAAGGCGGTGGAAATGCTACAGCGGAGGGGGATCGAGTTGGACCTCCTCAGCCTCCCTCTGGACGATGCGGCGACCTTTGAAATGCTGGGCCGTGCCGACACCACGGGCGTGTTCCAATTGGAAAGCTCGGGCATGCAGGATGTGCTCAGCAAGCTGCACCTGGATTCCTTCGAAGAACTGATCGCCGTGGTGGCGCTTTTCCGCCCCGGCCCCATGGACAATATTCCCAGCTACATCCGGCGCAAGCACGGCGAGGAGGAAATCGACTACCTGTATCCGACCCTGGAAGGCATCCTCAAGGAAACCTTCGGCATCATGATCTACCAGGAACAGGTGTTGCAGATTGCCCAGGAACTGGCCGGGTACACCCTGGGCGGAGCCGATCTGCTGCGCAAGGCCATGGGAAAAAAGATCCAGTCGGAGATGGACGAACAGCGCCAGACTTTTGTCGAAGGCGCGGTCGCCCGTGGGGTCCCCGAAGGCCGGGCCTCGGACATCTTCGACCAGGTGGCCAAGTTCGCTGGCTACGGGTTCAACAAGGCCCATGCCGCCTCTTACGCCCTGGTCGCCTACCAGACGGCCTACCTGAAAGCCAATTACCCGGTTGAGTTCATGGCCGCGACCATGACACTCGATATGCAGAACACGGACAAACTTTATGCCTTCGTCGAAGAACTTCGCGTCTTGGATGTTCCTCTGTTGCCGCCGGACATCAACGCGTCGGACGCGGTTTTTTCCGTCGAAACCGCCGACGGCGAGGAAGGAAAATTGTGTATCCGCTATGGCTTGGCGGCGATCAAGAATGTCGGCGAAGCGGCCATGCGAACGATCATCGCCGAACGCCAGGCCAACGGACCCTTTTCGGACCTGTTCGATTTCGCCGGCCGCCTGGAG
>JAJRSS010000087.1 GCA_024278615.1 Alphaproteobacteria bacterium | reverse complement strand
TACGCCTTGAACGCCGGCTCGGAGCGGGAGACAGTATTTGATTGGTTGATAGTCTGGCCAGTGTTTAGGCCAACATTTGGGCCAACATTTGGGCCAGAGCCGGATTGGGTCCTATACTCGAACAATAATAAAAAGCGCGGGCTCGTTTAGGCTCGAAGGGAGCATTACGGATGGGACGCCTGACCACCCATGTCCTGGATATCGCCCACGGTTGCCCCGGGGCGGGAATTTCAATCGAACTGTATGGCCTGGAAAACGGCCGCAACCGTCTCGCCCGGACGGTAACCAACGCCGATGGCCGCTGCGACGCGCCCCTGCTGGAAGGGGACCGGTTCGCCGCCGGGACCTATGAGTTGGTGTTTCACGCCGGCGACTATTTCGCCGCAAAGGGCGTCGAGCTTCCCCAGCCCCGGTTTCTGGACCAGGTGGTGGTACGCTTCGGCATTGCCAGCGCCGGCGAACACTATCACGTGCCGCTGCTGCTTTCGCCCTTCGCCTATTCAACCTACCGCGGCAGCTAGCCGCCATGACGGGTAAAACGGCCAGGACTGAAGGCATCCGATTTCTGCTCGGGGAAGAGGCCCGTCAACTGGAAGACATAGACCCCAACACCACGGTGCTGGAATACCTGCGCCGGGTGGAGGGCCTGACCGGAACCAAGGAAGGCTGCGCCGAAGGGGACTGCGGCGCCTGCACCGTGGTCGTCGCCGAACGGTCGGGGGATGACGGCCTGACCTACCGGACGGTTAATGCCTGCATTTTATTCATCGGCGCCCTGGATGGCCGCCAGTTGATTACCGTCGAACACCTGCAAGGCGCCGGCGGCGGCCTGCATCCGGTGCAACGGGCGATGGTCGAAGCCCACGCCTCCCAATGCGGGTTCTGCACCCCCGGTTTCGTCATGTCCCTCTTTGCCCTGACCATGAATGCTACGGACACTCCCGGCCGCCGGCGGATCGATGACGAACTGGCCGGCAACCTGTGCCGGTGCACCGGCTATGGGCCGATCATCGCCGCCGCCCGCCAGGCTTGCAAAGTCCAGGCTTGCCAAGACCAAGCTGGCCAGGAAGCGGGCCAACCGCCGGCCGAGGCGAGAGCGCAGACGGAAAAACGGATCAACCAGCGCCTTCGGCGGATGGAAAGCCCGGAAACCCTGCACCTGAAGGGCCGGCACGGGGAGTATTTCGCCCCCAAAACGGCGGCGGCCCTGGGCGAAATCCTCGCCCGGCGCCCGGACGCGACGATGGTCGCCGGGGCCACCGACGCCGGCCTGTGGATCACCAAGCAGGGCCGCCGCCTGGACCCCATGGTCTATGTGGGCCAAGTGGCCGAACTCAAGGAAATCCACCTGATCGACGAATTCCTGGTAATCGGCGCCGCAGTCACCTTCGATCAGGCCCATCAGGCGATCGCCGGCGAGTACGCCGATTTCGGTGAACTGATCCGGCGCATCGGCGCCCGCCAGGTGCGCAACCAGGGTACGATCGGAGGAAATATCGCCAATGGCTCCCCGATCGGCGATTCGCCGCCGGCGCTGATCGCCCTGGGGGCGACCCTGGTGCTCAACCGGGGCGGCGGCCTGCGGGAGATGCCGCTGGAGGATTTTTTCATCGAATACGGCCGCCAGGACCTGAACCCCGGCGAATTCGTCCAGGCCGTGCGCCTGCCCCGGCGGCGGGGCGAGGACGGGTTTCGCTGTTACAAGGTCGCCAAGCGTTTCGATCAGGATATCTCCGCCGTGCTGGGCGCCTTCAACATCACCTTAGAAAACGGTCGCGTCGCCAGGGCGCGCATCTGTTATGGCGGCATGGCCGGAACGCCCCAACGGGCATTGGCCTGCGAACAAGCCATCATCGGCCGGCCGTGGACGGAGGAAACGGTGCGGGCGGGCCGCCGGGCCCTGCGGCGGGACTTCACCCCGATGACCGACCAGCGCGCCGGCGCCGCCTATCGCATGGCGGTGGCGCAAAATCTGCTGACCAAGGCCCACATGGAAACCACCAATGCCGAATGGCCGACGCGGCTGGTGGGTAAACGGGAAGCCGCCCATGGATAACGCCACCCCGGTCGAAGCCCCCGGCGCCGCCGGCCGGCCCCATCCCCACGACAGCGGCCGCAAGCACGTCACCGGCGAGGCGCTGTTTGTCGATGACATCCCCGCCCCGGCGGACCTGGTTTACGTTCATGCGGCAGGATCCGAACGGGCCCACGCCCGCGTCACCCGCATGGACCTGGACCGGGTGCGCGCCGCCGGCGGAGTGCGCGCCGTGATCACCGCCGGGGATATCCCCGGCGTCAACGACATCAGCCCGACGGGGACCGATGACGACCCGGTGCTGGCCGACGGGCTGGTCCAGTTCCACGGCCAGCCCCTGTTCGCCGTCGCCGCCGATACGATGCGCCAGGCCCGCGCCGCCGCTAGGCTTGCCACCGTCGAATACGAAGACCTGCCTGCCATCCTGACCATCGAGGAAGCCCTGGAAGAAAAGTCCTTTGTCCTCGACCCCCACACCATGCGCCGGGGCGACGCCGACAAGGGCCTGCAAGACGCCCCCCACCGGATTAGCGGGCGCATCCGCATCGGCGGCCAGGAACAGTTCTACCTGGAAGGCCAGGTGTCCCTGGCGCTGCCCGGCGAAGACGGCGACATGGTGGTCCAGTGTTCCAGCCAGCACCCCGCCGATGTCCAGCATCAGGTGGCCAGGGTTCTGGGGCTGCGTGCCAATGGGGTGACGGTCATCGTCCGGCGCATGGGCGGCGCCTTCGGCGGCAAGGAAACCCAGGCCGCCCAATGGGCGGTTCTGGCCGCCCTGGCGGCGCGGGCCACCGGGCGGCCGGCCAAGATGTGCCTGGACCGGGATGACGACATGGTGATGACCGGAAAGCGCCACCCCTTCATCGCCGATTACGATGTCGGCTTCGACGACCACGGGCGGATCCAGGCGATCAAGTACATGTTCGCCTCGGGCTGCGGGTTTTCCGCCGATTTGTCGGCGTCGATCAGCGACCGGGCCATGTTCCACGCCGACAACGGCTATTACCTGGACAACGTGGAAATCGTCTGCCACCGGTGCAAGACCAACACCGTTTCCAACACCGCCTTCCGCGGCTTCGGCGGCCCCCAGGGCATGGTGGCCATGGAACGGGTGATCGAGGAAATCGCCCGCAAGGTGGGGCGGGACCCGTTGGCGATCCGCAAGCTCAATTATTACGGCGGCGAAGGCCGCAACGTGACCCCCTATCACATGACCGTCGAGGACAACGTGCTGCCGGAACTGACGGCGGAACTGGAACGCACTTCCGATTACGGCAAGCGCCGCGACGAGATCGCCGCTTTCAACAGGACAAGCCCGGTGATCAAGCGCGGCCTGGCCCTGACGCCGGTGAAATTCGGCATTTCCTTTACCACCACGTTTCTCAACCAGGCCGGGGCGCTGGTCCATATCTACACCGACGGCAGCATCCACCTGAACCACGGCGGCACGGAAATGGGCCAGGGTCTGTTCATCAAGGTGGCCCAGGTGGTGGCCGACGAGCTGCGGGTCAGCCTGGACCGCATCAAGATCACCGCCACCGATACGGCCAAGGTTCCCAACACCTCGCCCACCGCCGCCTCTTCCGGGACGGACATGAACGGCAAGGCGGCCCAGGCGGCGGCGCGCACCCTGAAGGGCCGGTTGCGCGCCTTCGCCGCCGGACATTTTGGCGTCGACGAGGCGGAAGTGGAATTCCGGCTCGACCGGGTGGGGGCCGGAAAGCACGAAGTCTCCTTCGCCGAACTGGTCAAGCTGGCCTACCTGAACCGCGTCCAGCTTTCGGCCACCGGCTTTTACCGGACGCCCAAGATCAGCTATGACCGGGAAAAAGCCGCCGGCCGGCCGTTTCTCTATTTTTCCTATGGGGTTTGCGTTTCCGAGGTCGCCATCGACACCCTGACCGGCGAAAGCAAGGTCCTCAGGGTGGATATCCTGCATGAAGTGGGGCGGTCCCTGAATCCGGCCATCGACCGCGGCCAGGTGGAAGGCGGCTTCATCCAGGGCATGGGCTGGCTGACCAGCGAGGAGTTGTGGTGGGATTCCCAGGGGCGCCTGGGCACCCACGCGCCATCCACCTACAAGATCCCCGCCTGCGGCGACCGCTGCGAGGACTTCCGCCTGACCCTGCTGGGCGAAACCGGCAACCGGGAGGGAACCATCCACCGCTCCAAGGCGGTGGGCGAACCGCCGCTGATGCTGGCCATATCCGTCTTCCAGGCCATTTCCGACGCCGTATCCAGCTTGGACGATTACAGGACCGTCCCCGGCCTGGATACGCCGGCGACGCCGGAGCGTATTTTGAACGCCGTGAACGGCATGCCGGCCGGCCCGGGCAAGAAGCCATGATGGAATTGAACTGGCATCGGGCGGCATTGCATCTGGCCCAATCGGGCGGGCGGGGGGTATTGGTCACCGCCGCCCGGGTGCGGGGTTCGGCCCCCTGCGCCCCGGGAACCCGCATGGTGGTTCGCGGCGACGGGGTTTCCGGCACCGTCGGCGGCGGCAACCTGGAACTGCTGGCCATTGGCGGCGCCCGCGACATGCTGGCCTCGCCCGGCGCCGAGCCGCTTTTGCTGGAGGAAAACGCCCTCGGCCCCGACCTGGATCAATGCTGCGGCGGTTCCGTGCTGCTGGTTTACCAGCTCATCGATGGCGGCTCGGTGGAATGGCTGACCCGCTGGGCCGAACTGGCGGAAAGCCCTGGCCCGGCGTTCATGGCGACCGTTCTTGACCCCACGGCGCCGGAGATACGGTTTCATGAGAAAGCGGAATTCGGCGGCCCGCCGGCGTCATTGACCGTGACCGAACCGGGGCCGTCTTCCCCGCCGGTAATGATCGAGCGCCTGGAAAATCCCCTGGAACGGCTTTGGCTGTTCGGCGCCGGCCATGTGGGGCGGGCCATCGTCCGCGCCCTCGAACCCCTGCCCTTCCACATCACCTGGGTGGACAGCCGGGCCGATACCTTGCCTGCTGCACCCTCCATCAAAGTGACGCCCCGGCCCGCCGCCGCCCCGCCGCACGAGGTGGCATCCATCCCCGCCGGGGCCGGAGTGCTGGTGCTGACCCACAGCCACAAGCAGGACCTGGACATCTGCGCCGCCGTTCTTACCCGGGTTGACTTGGCCCGGACTGACAGGGCCCGGGATGACCTGGGTTTCATCGGGCTGATCGGCAGCGCCGCCAAACGGGCGCGGTTCATGCGCCTGTTTCGGGCCAAGGGCATAAGCGAAGCGGCCCTGGCCCGGCTGGCCTGCCCCATCGGCCTGCCCGGCATTACCGGCAAGGCTCCCGCCGTCATCGCCGCCTCGGTCGCCGCCCAATTGCTGGCCCGGCGGGCGGCGCGGGCGGCGAAGAATCGACCCGGGGAAGGCAAAACCGGCCTCGGGGCCGCCGGGTAATGGCCCACGGGAAGCCGAACAGGATGAGCGGAGATTGAGATGAACCCAGATGAAGCCATGCGCCGGGCGGTGGAAATTTCCAAAGAGCGCATGCGGGCCGGCGACGGCGGGCCCTTCGGCGCCGTGGTGGTGGAAAACGGAAAGATTATCGGCGAAGGCAATAACCGGGTGACCACCGCCAACGACCCCACCGCCCACGCCGAAATGGTGGCCATCCGCCAGGCCTGCGCCGCCAAGGGGACGCATGACCTGTCGGGGTGTGAAATTTTCACCAGTTGCGAGCCCTGCCCCATGTGCCTGGCGGCCATTTACTGGGCCCGGCTGGACCGGATGTATTACGCCAACACCCGGGAAGACGCGGCCCACATCGGTTTTGACGACGCCCTGATCTACGGTGAAATCGCCAAGCCCATCGGGGAGCGGAGCCTGCCCATGACCCATATGCCCCTGGACGAGGCGCGGCGGGTTTTCCAGGAATGGCAAGACAAGGAAGACAAGGTTCCCTATTGATTGAACCCGTGGTCAGAAACGTGAAGCTCCATTTGGGGAGAAAACCATGCAGACCGGCGACACGGTGACAAAAAAAGACGGCGGCGCGGCGCGGCAAACGCCCCTTCTGTCCCTGGACGGCATCACCAAGGCCTTCCCCGGCTGCCTGGCCAACGATGACGTCAGCTTCGACGTCATGCCCGGCGAAATCCATGCCTTGTTGGGTGAAAACGGCGCCGGCAAGAGCACCCTGGTCAAGATCATCTATGGCGTATTGGCGCCCGATTCCGGCCAGGTTGCCTGGCGGGGCCAACCGGTATTGGCGGCGGTGATGGCCGCCGGGCCGGCGGCGGCGCGGGCCATGGGCATCGGCATGGTGTTTCAGCATTTTTCCCTGTTCGAGGCGATGACGGTGCTGGAAAACGTCGCCCTGGCCATGGACGACGAGCGTGACATGGCGGCGCTTCGCGACAGGGTGCGCCAGGTCTCGGAAAGTTACGGCCTGCCCCTGGATACGGAACGCCACGTGCATTCCCTGTCGGTGGGCTAACGCCAGCGCATCGAGATCGTCCGCTGCCTGTTGCAGAACCCGAAACTTTTGATCCTCGACGAGCCGACCTCGGTATTGACCCCGCAGGAGGTCAGCCGCCTGTTCGATACCCTGCGCCAACTGGCCGCCGAGGGCTGCGCCATCCTGTATATCTCCCACAAGCTGGACGAGGTGAAGGCATTGTGCCAGCGGGCGACGGTGCTGCGCGGCGGCCGGGTGGTCGCCCAGTGCTTCCCGGCGGAGGAAACGGCGCGCAGCATGGCCGAAATGATGATCGGCAAAAAACTGGCGGCGCCGACCCGCGCCACCGGCGGCAAAAGCAGCGGCGGGCGGCTGGTGGTCAGCGGCCTGTCGATGAAATCCGAAGACCAGTTCGGCACCGACCTGGAAGACATCGGGTTCACCGTCACCGGCGGCGAGATCCTGGGCATCGCCGGGATCGCCGGCAACGGCCAGGGGGAATTGATGGATGCGCTGACCGGCGAAACCGTGCTGGCGCGAAAGCCGGAATGTATCCTGATCGACAATACCCCGGTGGCCGGCCTGGGTCCCCGGGCGCGGCGCGCCCTGGGGGCCTGTTTCGTCCCCGAGGAGCGCAACGGTCATGGCGCGGTTGCTTCCCTGGCCCTTACCGACAATGCCTTCCTGACCGCCTTCCAGCGCCTTGGTCTGGTCAAGGGCGGGCTGATCCGCTGGTCGGCGGCGGAGACTTACGCCGACAAGGTGATCGATGAATTCGATGTGCGCACAACCGGCGCCGGCGCGGAAGCGGGCAGCCTTTCCGGCGGTAACCTGCAGAAATTCATCGTCGGGCGGGAAATCCTGCAAAACCCCGGGGTGCTGGTCATTTCCCAGCCCACCTGGGGAGTGGACGCCGGCGCCGCGGCGGCCATCCACCAGGCGTTGATGGACCTGGCCGCCGAGGGAACGGCGGTGCTGGTCATTTCCCAGGACCTGGAAGAAATCTTCGCCGTGTGCAACCGCATCGCGGTGATGTCGGAAGGCCGGCTGACCGACGCCGGGCGAGTACAGGACGCGCGCATCGACGACATCGGGCTGCTGATGGGCGGGCTGCATGACCTGACGGGCGGCGGCGGTCCGGCGGGGGAGGCCGGCCATGTTTCTCAGGCTTGAACCCCGCCCGCAGACCTCGGTCTTACAGGTTTACCTGTCGCCGGTCCTGGCCATCGGCCTCACCCTGATCACCGGCCTGATCATTTTCGCCGCCCTGGGCAAGGAGCCGATGACCGCCCTTTACACCTATTTCGTCCTGCCGATCAGCGACCTGGAGGGGTGGACGGAACTGGGGGTCAAGGCGACGCCCCTGGTGCTGATCGGCATCGGCCTTTCCCTGGGCTTTCGGGCCAACGTGTGGAACATCGGCGCCGAAGGGCAATTGACCATCGGCGCCCTGGCCGGCGGCGGCATCGCCATTTTCAATCACCAAAGCGAAAGCGCCCTTTTGCTGCCGGCGATGATCCTGGCCGGAATCCTCGGCGGCATGGCCTGGGCGGCCATACCGGCATGGCTGAAAACCCGGTTCAACGCCAACGAAATCCTGACCAGCCTGATGCTGAGCTATGTAGCGGTGTTGCTGCTGAGCTATCTGGTACATGGCCCGTGGCGGGACCCGGAAGGGTTCAATTTCCCCGAATCGCGCATGTTTCCCGATGCCGGCGCCATGCCCATCCTGCTCGACGAAAGCCGGCTGCACCTGGGCGCGTTGTTCGCCCTGCTGGCTGTCGCCGGCGCCTGGGTCGTTCTTTCCAAGGCGATGATCGGCTTCCAGCTCAAAGTGGTCGGCGCCGCCCCCGCCGCCGCCCGCCACGTCGGCTTCAGCCAGAACCGGCTGGTGTGGTTTTCCCTGCTGGCGGCCGGCGGGCTGGCCGGGCTGGCCGGCGTATCGGAAGTGGCCGGCCCCATCGGCCAACTGACCCCGACCATTTCGCCCGGTTACGGGTTCACCGCCATCATCGTCGCCTTCCTGGGCCGGCTGCATCCCGTCGGCGTTCTTATGGCCGGGTTGGTCATGGCGCTAACGTATCTGGGCGGCGAGACGGCGCAGATTGAAATCGGCCTGCCCAAGGCGGTGACCGGAATTTTCCAGGGCGTCTTGCTGTTCTACCTGCTGGCCTGCGACGTGTTGACCCATTACCGGATCAGGCTGGCCCGGTCTTATGCCAAGTCTTTTGAAAAAACCCCTGCCGCCGGGGAACCGGCGGCGGAGAGGAGCGCGGCCGAATGAACGGTTTCGATATCCTGGCGCCGGCGATCTTGACCGTTATCACCGCTTCGACACCATTGCTCTTCGCCGCGACGGGGGAACTGGTGACGGAAAAATCGGGCGTGCTGAACCTTGGCCTGGAAGGCATGATGCTGGTCGGCGCGGTGATCGCCTTCGCCACCGCCAGCGTCACCGGCAGCGCCTCCCTGGCGATCGTGGCGGCGGCGGCGGCGGGTGCCGGCATGGCCCTGCTTTTCGCCTTCCTGACCCTGACCCTGATGGCCAACCAGGTGGCCACCGGGCTCGCCCTGACCATTTTCGGCGTCGGGCTGAGCGCCCTGATCGGCGCCGATTTCGTCGGCTACGCCTTAAAACCCCTGCCCCAGTTGGACATTCCCGGACTGTCCCAGGCGCCGATCATCGGTCCCATCGTCTTCGGTCAGGATTTTCTCGTCTATCTGTCTTTCGCCGCCCTGATCGGCGTGTCGTGGTTTTTGAAACGGCTCCGTGGCGGACTGATCCTCAAGGCGGTGGGCGAATCCCACGATTCGGCCCACGCCCTGGGCTATTCGGTGATCCGCATCCGTTACCTGGCGACCCTGTTCGGCGGCGCCATGAGCGGACTGGCCGGAGCATACCTGTCCCTTTCCTACACCCCCCTGTGGACTGAGGGGATGACGGCGGGGCGGGGCTGGATCGCCCTCGCCCTGGTGGTCTTCGCCACCTGGCGTCCGGGCCGGGTGCTGCTGGGCGCTTACATGTTCGGCGGCATCACTATCCTGCAACTGCACGCCCAGGGCATGGGCATCGAAATCTCTTCACAGTTCATGGCCATGCTGCCATACCTTGCCACTATCCTGGTCCTCGTTCTAATCTCCAGGGACAAGACGAAAATTCGGCTGAACGCCCCGGCGTGTATCGGCAGGATGTTCAGGCCGGCCAAGTAGCCGGTGGGGTAAAATGCGCATGAAAAGCGGGCTTTTTTGAAACCCGGCAATATAAAGCCGGCAATATAAAGAATGGGAGGAATTCGATGAATACAGCACGGTTCAAGAGGCTCGCCATGGGAGCCGCCCTGGTCGGTGGCATGCTCCTGGGCGCCGCCATGGCCCAAGCCGAACCGATGAAAGTGGGCTTTGTCTATGTCGGCCCGGTGGGCGATCACGGCTGGTCCTATCAGCACGACCAGGGCCGCCAGGCGATCGAGAAAGCGCTGGGCGACAAGGTCCAGACCACCTTCGTCGAAAGCGTCCCCGAAGGGGCCGACGCCGAACGGGTGATCACCAAGCTGGCCAAGAGCGGCCACAAGCTGATCTTCACCACGTCGTTCGGTTACATGAACCCCACCATCAAGGTGGCCAAGCGCTTTCCCAAGGTGAAGTTCGAACACGCCACCGGTTACAAGCGGTCCAAGAACGTCAGCACCTATGTGGCCCGCTTTTATGAAGGCCGCTACATCGCCGGCGTGATCGCCGGCAGGATGACCAAATCCAATATCATCGGTTATGTGGCGTCTTTCCCCATTCCCGAAGTGGTGCGCGGCATCAACGCCACCCTGCTCGGCGCGCGCAGCGTCAACCCCAACGTCACCATCAAGGTGGTCTGGGTCAGCAGTTGGTACGACCCGGGCAAGGAAGGCGACGCCGCCAAGGCCCTGATCGACCAGGGCGCCGACATCATCACCCAACACACGGATTCCCCGGCGCCGTTGCAGGTGGCCGCGAACCGGGGCGTCAAGGGGTTCGGCCAGGCATCGGACATGATCAAGTTCGCGCCCAAGGCCCAGTTGACGGCGATCGTCGATGACTGGCGGAACTACTACATTTCCCGCACCAAGGCGGTCATGGACGGCACCTGGAAGTCGTCGGCCACCTGGGACGGCATCAAGCAGGGCATGGTCGGCATGGCGCCCTACACCAACATGCCCGCCGAGGTGGCCAAACAGGCCCGGGAAACCGAGGAAAGGATTTCCAGCGGCAAATTCCACCCCTTTACCGGCCCGATCAAGGACCAGAGCGGCAAGGTGGTGGTCAAATCGGGAGAGGTCCTCGATGACGGCAAGCTGGCGGTGATGAACTGGTACGTCGAAGGCGTCGAGGGTAAGCTGCCCAAATAGGCCTTTTAAAGATAACAAAGCAAAACCCCGCTTCGGAGAATTCCGGGGCGGGGTTTTTCTTTAGCGGGTTGATCGCCCTACTTCGACAGGCTCAGGATGAGGCGCTTTTATCCACGCCCCCATCTCCCTCCGATCCTCACCCTGGGCTTGTCGAAGGGCGAGCCCTGGCGTTCAACCCCTTTCTTGCCGGTAAGCCTGCGTTTAGTATCGCCGCAGGTTTTATTCTCTAAGCTACAGCGGGAACGCCATGGAAGCCGTCATCCTGGACTGGATCAACCTGGTGCTCCGCTGGGCACACATGATCTTCGGCATCGCCTGGATCGGGTCGTCTTTTTTCTTCATCTGGCTGGATTTGAGCCTGCGCCGACGGGACGGCCAGGCGCCGGGGGTCAGCGGCAGCACCTGGCTGGTGCACGGCGGCGGCTTCTACGAGATGGAAAAGTACGCGGTGGCGCCCCAGCGCATGCCGGAAGAGTTGCACTGGTTTAAATACGAGGCCTATTTCACCTGGATCAGCGGCTTCGCGCTGTTGGCGGTGATCTATTACTGGGGGGCGGAATCCTTCCTCATCGACCGCGCCGTCATGGACCTGCGGCCGGCCGCCGCGATCGCCATCAGCCTGGCCACGCTGGCCGGCGCATGGGTGAGTTACGACCTGATCTGCAAGTCGACCGTGGGTAAAAACACCATGGTTCTCGCCGTCCTGGTGTTCATCCTGGCGGTGGCCGGCGCCTACGCCTTCACCCACCTGTTCAGCGGCCGGGCGGCCTATGTGCATGCCGGGGCGATGCTGGGGACGCTGATGGCCGCCAACGTCTTTTTCATCATCATCCCCAACCAGAAAAAGACCACCGCCGCCCTGACCGCCGGCCGCACCCCGGACGCGGCCTGGGGCCGGCAGGCCAAGCAGCGGTCCACCCACAACAACTACCTGACCCTGCCGGTGTTGTTGATGATGATTTCCAACCACTACCCGATCACCTATGGGCATCGGTGGAACTGGCTGATCTTCGCCGTCATCCTGATCGTCGGCGGCGTAGTACGTCATTTTTTCAACACCAAAAGCGCCGGCAGCCGGGGCGGCGTCCTGGCCTGGCAATGGCCGGTGGCGGCGGCGCTGGTGGCCGGGCTGGTGATCTTTACCGTCCCCGGCAATGACCGGGACCGGGCCGGCGGCCAGGACATCATCGGCGAGGCGGAGGCTTTCGCCATCGTCCAGGTTCGCTGCGCGTCCTGCCACGGGGCCGCGCCCACCGACGCCGATTTCGAAAAAGCGCCGGGCGGGGTGACCTTCGACACCCTGGCCCAAATCCGCGCTCACGCCACCCGCATCCTGGCCCAGGTGGTGATCGCCAAGGCCATGCCCCTGGCCAACAAGACCGAAATGACCGAGGCCGAACGGGCCAAACTGGGCGCCTGGATCCGCGCCGGCACGCCGGAATAGGGGATCGAACCACCAGGTGGCGCTGAGGGGAAAAACTGGTGCCGCCGGATGAAACGGTACGTCTCCTGGGTGGCCGGGCCGCAACCGGTTGAATAATTGAAAAATGGCTGAAATTGGCCATTACCAAGTGTGATGGTTACCCTTGCATATAGGGTCGAGGAGGCTAAATATTAGATAATGGTGAATTAACCGCTTATCGTGGGGTGGGGACGAAATTAGTCAAATATGTTAAGATTCTCCATGAATTGAGGTTGCGCAAGATTGATGCTGATGATCTATTGAGCGGTGGCGATTCAGCGTTTTTTAAGCAATATCAGGCACTACTCCAAAATTGGATAAGCCACTGTCGCTGCGGGAGGTAGCTGTGACTGACCAAAAGACCAAGCAAGAAGCTGTTGATCTCAATTACGACGCTTTCATTAACCAGCTTCCTAAACTGCTCGAAGAGCACAAGGGAAAATATGCTTTGATGCACGATGGCAAAGTTGTCGAATTCTTCGATACGGCACGGGATGCAATGGTTTACGGTCATAGAGAATTCGAAGATGGCCTGTTTTCCGTGCAACATATAGACGGACAGGTTGCCGACTTGGGCTTCTTCTCGCATGCCATGTCTTAGCTTTCATTTCGATCTGAAGCATGGACCTTTAGTTCGGCTAGCAATCGCGAAACCAGCGACCCTCTCCACAGCTACCGAAGGAATAAAGCCCTCTGTCACTGCCTTTATGGCATTGGTCGATACGGGGGCGTCTTTGACTTGTATTTCCAGGGACATTGCTCTGCAAGCGGGCCTCCCACTTTTGGGAAAACAGGCTGTCTCTCACGCGTCCGGTACATCGTCGGCCAATGTTTATATGGCCGATATCGTATTACCGTTCGGGGATCCCGTTTCCAGCACGAACCCAGCCACTATCTCGACAGTAACCTTGGACAGCATGACCGTGATGGAGTTCGGCTCCAGCAACGATCAATATCAGGCGCTTCTGGGGCGGGATATTCTCTGCCGTGGTTGGTTCAGTCTTGCCGGGTACGACGCGCGCGGTACAATTTGCATGTAAACCGCCGGCGAACGTCGTTCGCCTATGGGCACCAAGGTTGGCACTTGCTCTTGCCGTCGTAGTTCGCTGTTAAGAAGCCTGTTTGAGCACTGATCGAGGCATCATCGCAACCCATATGGCGGCGATAATTTTGCGCAAAAGTATCCTCAACCACTTGAGGATGAGGCGCAGGTTGTAGCCGACGGCGCTCATGACG
>JAJRSS010000086.1 GCA_024278615.1 Alphaproteobacteria bacterium | reverse complement strand
GTCCCGGGGCGACAGAACCCACAGGTTGTCGAACCCTTTAACCGGCAAAGCCGCCTGGTGAAGTTTTCGGGCATTGACGTCCGAGCGCGCGGTTTCCGGAACGATGGTGTGATGCACGTCCAGGGTGGTCCCGCGGATCATGTGCTGCAATGGCGGGATTTCGTGCATCCATTTGCGATAGTACTTTTGATCGTATTCATCCAGATACGTACTCATCATCCAGAATTTTCGGGCCAGTGTCTTTTCGGTTCTTTCAATCTCCGGCTTGGGGACCATGATGTCCACATCGGAAAACATCCGCCCCTTTGCCGCCGGCAGGCCCGCCATCACATAAGCCGCGCCCTTGAGAAGGTAGGCGGGAATGCCGGTCTCGGCCAGGTCATTGCAGATGCACCGTGCTTCCCAGCGAACGTCGCGGTCGAATTTCCGCGCCAGGGTTCGATCGGATTCCAGATGAACCCGTGCCGGAGCGGGGACGTCCGTCAACAGCCCTTTTTCGTCCAGTAATATGCAGAGCCGGGCGAGAAGGCCGGCCCGCCGCGCCTGGCGGACCAGCAGGTCCCATTGGGTTAGGCTTAGGGATGAAAGGGCTTCCGGATGGCGTAGCGCCGCCGAAACCAGGTCCGTATATGTGATCATGCCGGAAGCAGGCTGCAATCAATGACTGAAGCCAGTATGCGTCAGCCCGGACGGCGGTTCCAGTGCTGAAAAAACCCGCACCGCTTCGTCAAGGGAGCCATAGGTGAAGTCATGGCAATCCGAAGCGTCGACCACGTTGCCCAGAGCTTCAAAACCCCGCGCTCCATGGGCGCTGTAGTTGAAGGCGTTTTTCCCGATCTGCAGGCAGGTTTCGGCCTTCGACCTTGGCGCCAGGCGGGCGGCGGCGCCTTCTTCGTATTTGGGGAAGATGATCCACGCCGGGCGGGCGGTTTCCCCGGCCCGCGCAACGCTGTCGGCTGGCGCTTTCATCAGCGCCACGGTTCCCTTAGCCGTGTCCACGGCTTCCCGGCTGATGACGGCGCCGGGAACGAAATTCCGGATGACCTCGATGGACTGATCCTTGAGGCTGACGGGCCGGGCCAGGGGGGTGATGGAACGCCCATCCAGGGAAAGGAGGACCAGTTCGTCGGACAGCAACCGCCAGCCCCGGTTGACCAACCCGGCGCAAAGCGTGCTCTTTCCCGACCCCGGCGGCGCCGGCATGATGACGGCCAAACCATCCTTCTCAATGGCGGCAGCGTGAATGATCAGGTACTGGTTTGCGTGGGTGGATATGGACCAGTTTAGCCCCCATTACAAGACCGGGATCGCCTGACTGTGGGGCATGGGTGTGAACGGCGGCCATCCGTCGAATAGGAACAAAAGCTGTGGACGAACCCAGCGGCGCAAATTGGCCGGTGGCGATACGGAAACATGAAAATCGGTGAAGCCCTCTTCTTCCTCAAGAGGATAATCGGCATAGAGTAACCCGATCCCTTCGATCAGGTCGGGCAAAGCCGTTTGAACGTTGACGGTGAAAGGTCCAGTCCGGAAAACCACCCCGGAGCCTTTCAGCCGGCTCTCGAGATCGGTAGATGTCAGGGCGGATATTTTCACGGTTCCACGGGTTCGATTAACGAACACCGCCGGAAATCGTTAATCATGTCCCGGACGATTATTGCCACTTTGTTATCCGCATCGCTATCCAGTATGGCGGCAATCCGAACGCTCAGTTCCCTCTCCGTGGCCGGTGAGTTTTCGAGGCTCTTGAGCGCCTTCGCTGGCACGGTATCGAGGCGGTGGGTATGACCAGTGGTATCGTTGTAGACGACGTATTCGTTATCCCAGCACCGCCAAATGAGTTTCGGGTGAGTGATCGCTTTCCAGCATTGGTTCATTACGATCTATCGCCACCACCGTATCCGATGGGTTTTCTATTACTGAATTCTTTGGGTTGTCGGTGTTAAGCCTATAAGGCAAGCAGGGTCAAGGTTGCCGCCGGCCGGAAAAAAAAACGGCTCACTTCAACGGCTCACTTCAGAGAGCTTCGACGCCAGCGTCGATCCAGTTAGAGAAAGTTGTGAGGAGGTAACTATTCCCCGCAGCCGTTCCAGCGTTAGCCTTGAAAAAATCAACAACGGTGGGGGCTTCAGGCCATCCATAAGCAGTGCCAAGAAAAATAGTATTACAAAACGCCGCCACGGCATGCCCCGGCAGTGATGGATGGGTGCCGGGCAAGCTGTCATGGGCCCAAATCAGGTACTGAGAGTCGCCACCATTAGGTGGTAGAGCCTGATCACAGGTTGGATCCGTATATACCCCTCCGGTCGGGTAGTAACACCACTCATCGGGGCTCGGTAGAGTGGGAGGTGGAGTTGGGAATGACTCCGATGGGTTGCCAAAAATTTCCGAAAACTTCGTATAGGGCGTTAACCAGATCGGCCACGTCAAACCTGACGGTGTTTCATCGGAACCCGGGTCTGGCCAGTGGTCTTGTTTGTGCCACCAGCCGGGAGAAAGAACGCAATTTTCCGTCATCTGTCTCGAAGGAGTGGCGGACCCAATTCCCGAAGCCGTACAAGTTGTCGCCGCCAGCGCCGAGCGGTTGGACAGGGTGGCGGCGACGAACGGCGCCGCGGCCAAGCCGCCGGTGATGAATTTCCGCCGTTGGACGCGAAGGATCGACTCGCTCTGCGGTTGCTCCGCCACCGCGCCGCTTTCGCCTTCGTTGCTGATTTGCCCGGGTCGCTTATGATTTTCCGTCAAAACGCCATCCATGCTCGAATGAGGCCGCCCGCGCATGCGGGACCCTTCCGGAGATTCCCTTGCACAATTTGGACCATTCTAATTAACTTGTTGTTTTAATACAAGAAAAATTGTTAACGAATTAATATACCTAAGGAAAGTGTAAAAAATTATGACGTTCGAAAGCCGATAATTCGGGGCTCCCGGCACCCCAAAAGGATGTTTCCGGGGCCCATGTAGCGGAAATCGTTAACAATTCATGGTTAACGGGCGGTCTCCGAAAAGTGTAAATTTATCCGACATTCCCTACCCGCCCCCACCCGGCCGGAACCCTGGCGCCGGGTTTTCCAAAAGCGTGCTCAGGCCGTTTCCCCCAGACCGGATCAGGAATGATCGAACCCGTTACGTAGGGTCGATCATTCCTGATCCGGTCGATTCTTAAAAACTGCTATGGGGCGTCCGGGCCCGCCATGGCCCGCATCTCGGCCAGGGTGGCGGTCCGGCCCCCAATTTCATCCAGGAAAAAGTCAAAAAACCTGCTGAGCCCGTCAAGGAAAGCGTCCAGATCCGCCCGGCTTCGCACATAGGGCGTATGGCCAATGCCCAGGGACGGGCTGTGGTAGTTGAAGGTAAATACCCGATGGCCGGTGCGCAGCAAGGCCTTCACCAATCGGCATCGTTCCTCATGGTCTGCCCCTTCCGGGGTCAGGCGAATGCGCTCCACCATGCCGCTTCGGGCCAGCAACCCCGGAAGGCGCAGTTTCAGGCCCAGGGGACCGGCCGCCATTGTGTAAAGATTTCTTCCACCCGCTCCCAAAAAACCGGCAAAGCCCACCGTCACCGGTATTTCCAGCAGCCGGCGTTCCCTTCGCCCGAACCAATAGGGTTTGCATCCGCAGGCGGTGAAATCCGGCCCTTCGCCACGGCGGAAATCGGTGAAGGGAACCACGCTGCTGTCCACCTCATAGCCCAGACCGGCCAAAATCCCGGAGGTTGCCGGCCCGACGCCGTACCGGCCCGCCCGGTACACCCGGGGCCGGATGCCGAAGCGGTCCTCGATCTCCGCCGTCAGGCGCCTCAGTTTTTCCTTTTCCAGGGTCTCGGCCAGGTTTCCCGGATAGGAATTGCGATTGCAGACCTCTTCTTCGAAGGGTGGGTTGACCCACGGGTGCAGGTGGGCGCCGATATCGCACAGGCCGTCCGCGACCAGTTCGCCCAGCGGCCCGTACCCATCGGGCTGGATGGCGACGGCGTAATCGACCACATAGGTGGGCCTGATCCCGTATTGGCCGAAGATTTCATGGGCCCGCGCCTGATGCCGGATGGAGCCGACGCCGGTGTTTTCCCGGGCCAGGGGCCTGGACCAGTCGAACTCCTCCTCCGTATCCACCACGACGGCGAGAACGGGCGTTTCAAGGCCGGGAAAGTCGGCGTCGGTCCAGGTTTCGGGGTCGAGCATGCTTTTCGCGCCGCTTCAAGCAGATTGACGGGGGATCGGATTCTCATAGTAGGCGCCGGGTGCCGCCCAAGTCCAATTCCCGGCGATTGGTTTTTTTAGCTTCCCTGAAGGTCAAGCCGCCGACAGGAACCGCCGGCCCACGCCTTCCAGCACCAGGCAGGTGAGCGGCCCGCCCATGCAGGCCCCCGTGTCTATGGCGATCCGGTTGCGCTTGATTTCGGGCTTGCCGACGATGGTGTGCCCATGCACGACCTGAAAGCCGTGGTCTTCGCGGGAATGAATGAATTCGTCCCTGATCCAATACAGGTCCTGGGTTTCCTGTTGGCTCAGGGGGACGCCGGGGCGCACGCCGGCGTGAACGAAAAGATAGCCGCCGATCACCTTGTAGGGTTCCGCCGCCGCCAGGAAGTCCAGGTGGCGGGCCGGCATCCTGGACCGGAGCGCCGCCTGAATGCGGGGAAAACGTTCGTCGAGGGCCTCCCCTTCGCCCCCCGCTTTGACGCCGAAGGCGCCATAGCTGTCCACCGTGGCGTCTCCCCCGTAGGCAAACCAGGAGGGGCCGATACCGTCGTCGTCCAGGAATTGGAGGAAGGTTTCCTCGTGGTTGCCTTTCAAGAAAACATGCTCGAACCCGGGCAGGGGGCCGTCCAGCAGCATTTCGATCACTTCCCGGCTGTGTTCGCCCCGGTCCACATAGTCGCCCAGATAGACCACGGTCTTCGCCATATCCGCCGGCGCCGGGGCGGCGTCTTCCAGGATGGAGCGGTGAAGGTCCTGCAATTGTCCGAGACAACCGTGAATATCGCCGATGGCGTACACCCGCCGGCCTTCGGGCACCCGGGCATGGGGCCGCCCGGAACCGCCGAACACCCCGAAAAGCCGCTTGAACATGGGCCCTGTCCCCCGTCGCCGAAAATGCCGTGGATAACCCGGCCGCCAAGCTTCAGGCCCAGGCGGACCACCGTGCCCGCCGCCACCTCCAGCACTCCCCGGGGGAGGATTTCGAGATAGCCCGCGAGTTGCCGAAGCCCGGCATCAATGGCTGCCTGGATACGTTCTATACCGCCTGCCCATGCCTTTTGGAAGAGCCGGAAAACAAGGCCGTAATTCCGTCTCCTCCGATCTCATCGGCGGCCTTGGCAATGACACCGGGAAGATGAAGATCATGTCAACAGGTTCGGTCTTCTTCAGTTCCGCGTCTCCACGCCAATAGTCGCCATGGGCTCCTCATGAACCGACGAGGAAATGAGAACCGACCGGCCGTGGCGCAATTTCATTGGGCGCGCTTTCGGCCGGTGAACATCGAGCGGACCAGATTTTCTCCGTGTTGGAGACTGGTGAAAATAACCCCGAGAACGTGGAAACCGACGAGAGCGAGAGTAAGATTCGCGACGACTTCGTGGATCTCCTCGACCCATTCGGCACCGCGATAGGCGTCGATCGTTGTCATATAACCCGTTCCAAAAAGGATGGAGAGCATGACAAG
>JAJRSS010000085.1 GCA_024278615.1 Alphaproteobacteria bacterium | reverse complement strand
TCTCGGACGGTATCGGTTCCGTCGATGAATAGAGATCCCGACGTCGGATTTTCGATCAGGGTGATCAGCCGCCCCAGGGTGGATTTGCCGCAGCCCGATTCACCCACCACGGCCAGGGTCCGGCCAGGGGTCAGGGTGAAAGACACCCCGTCCACGGCCTTCAGCGTTGCGGCTTTAGCGAAGGGGCCGCGGCCCATGCTGTAATGACGGGTCAGGTCCCGGGCTTCCACGATCGGGCGGGGGCTCATGATCCCGCCCCGATCGGCGTGTGGCAGCGAACAATAGTGCCGTCAATAAGGCTCAAAGAGGGCGGCTCGGTCCGGCAGCGCTCGGCCACCAGCCGGCAGCGGGGATTGAACAGGCATCCGCCCGGCCGGTCATATTCGCCCGGGACAACACCGGGAATGGTCGGCAGCCGGTCAAGGCCGATGGCCCGTTCGGGGAGGGCGTCCAGAAGCGCCGCCGTGTAGGGGTGGCGCGGCTGGGCGAATAAGGATTCCACCCCCTGGGCTTCGACCATTTGCCCGGCATACATGACCACCACCCGGTGCGCGGTCTCGGCGACCACGGCCATGTCGTGGGTGATCAGCACCAGGGCCATGCCCCGTTGGCGTTGCAGGTCCACAAGCAGGTCGAGAATTTGCGCCTGGATGGTCACGTCCAAAGCGGTGGTTGGCTCGTCGGCGATCAGCAGTTTGGGGTTGCAGGCGATAGCCATGGCGATCATCACCCGCTGGTTCATTCCGCCGGAAAGCTGATGGGGAAAGGAACCCAATCGGCTCTCCGGCGCCGGGATCCCCACCTGGCCCAAAAGCTCGATGGTGCGCGATTGAAGCTCCCTGGCCGTGCCGCCCTCGTGCACCTTCAGGGTCTCCATGATTTGAAAGCCGACCGTGAAACACGGATTGAGGCTGGTCATGGGTTCTTGGAAAATCATCGCCATGTCATTGCCGGTGATCCGCCGCCGCTCGGCGGGCGGCAGGGTCAATAGGTCGGTGCCGCAGAACAGCATTTTCCGGGCGTCGACCCGGCCCGGGTAGCCGATCAGCCCCATGATGGCCAGCATGGAGACGCTTTTGCCCGATCCGGACTCGCCGACCACGCCCACCACCTCTCCTTCTTCGATGTTCAGGTTGAATTGGTCCACCGCCCGGAAGGCCCTGTCCTCGGCGCCAAATTCAACGGTCAGACTATCGATTTCCAGAAGGGCCATGATCGTTTCGCCGGTTCAGCGCTTAAGTTTAGGGTCGAGGGCATCACGCAGCCCATCCCCCATAAGGTTGAAGGCCAGCACGGTGATCAGGATGGCGAGGCCGGGAAAGGTCACCACCCACCACGCCCGCTGGATGAATTGCAGGGCATTGGCCAGCATGGTTCCCCATTCGGGGGTCGGCGGCTGAGCGCCCAGGCCGAGAAATCCCAGCGCCGCCAGATCGAGGATGGCGGTGGAAAAGCCCAGCGTGGCCTGGACGATCAGCGGCGCCAGGCAGTTGGGCAGCACGGTGATCAGCATCAGCCGTATCACGCCGGCGCCCGAGACCCGGCTGGCGGTGACGTAATCCTTGGCGGTCTCGGATATTACCGCCGCCCGGGTCAGGCGCACGTAATGGGGCAGGGCGACAATCACAATGGCCATGGCGGCGTTGATCAGGCTGGGCCCCAGAATGGCGACGATGACAATAGCCAGCAGCAGCGCCGGCAAGGCGAGCATGATGTCCATGACCCGCATGATCGCGATTTCCACCACGCCACGGGCGAAACCGGCGGCCAGGCCCAACGCAATTCCCAGGCCCAAGGACAAGGTCACCACCAGGGCGCCGATAGACATGGATACCCGCGCCCCATAAATGATCCTGGAAAGAATGTCCCGGCCGATATCGTCGGTGCCAAGAATGAACCGCATGGACCCGCCTTCGGTCCACGCCGGGGGCCGTAAGAAAGCGTCCCTGTACTGCTCTTCCGGCGCGTAAAGGGAAATGACATCGGCGCTCGCCGCGACGATGGAGATCAGCACGATTACGGCCAAGCCGACGGTGGCGCCACGGTTGGCGCTGAAATACCGCCAGAACTCCACCAGCGGATGGGGTGGCGCCTGGGCGGTTCCGGCCGTGGAGGGCGTTTTCGCGGTCATGGTTCAGCGCCGGTACCGGATACGGGGGTTGATCAGGCCGTAAAGCACATCGACGATCAGGTTGACCGACATCACCACCGTCGCCACCAACAGCACACCGCCTTGAAGCACCGGGTAGTCCCGCCGCCGGACCGATTCCACCAGCCACTTGCCGACGCCCGGCCAGGCGAAAATGGTCTCGGTCAAAATGGCGCCGGCGAACAGCACGCCGACGGCCAGGCCGATCACCGTGATTACCGGAATCATGGCGTTGCGGAGCGCGTGCAGGCCGATCACCCGAAGGGGCGGCAGTCCCTTGGCCCGGGCGGTGCGGATGTAGTCCTCGCCCAATACTTCCAGCATGGACGACCGGGTCATGCGGGCGATGATGGCCAGGGGAATGGTGCCCAAGGCGATGGCGGGCAGGATCAGGTGGCGGACGGCGTCCAGGAACGAGCCCTTTTCATCCGACAGCAGGCTGTCGATAAGCATGAAGCCGGTCACCGGATCGACCCAGTAAAGGGCCGACAACCGGCCCGACACGGGCGTCCAGCCCAGTTGGACCGAGAAGGTCAGGATCAACAGCAACGCCCACCAGAAGATGGGCATGGAATACCCGGTCACGGCAAGCCCCATGGCGGAATAGTCAAATATGGAGCCCCGGCGCACGGCGGCCAGAATGCCGACCGGCAGACCGATCAGGACGGCCAACAGCAGAGCGAATAAGGACAGTTCGATGGTGGCCGGAAAAAGAGTGAGGAACTCGTCAAGCACCGGGGTTTTGGTGACGATGGACTTGCCCAGGTTTCCCTGCAAGACGTCGGATATATAGATGACGTATTGGCTCAACAGAGGCTTGTCCAGGCCAAGCTCCGCCCGGAGCATGGCGTGCCGGGCGGGGTCAATGCCCCGTTCGCCGACCAGCAATTCTATGGGGTCGCCCGGCACCAGCCGGATCAGGGCAAAAGTCAGCAACGTCACCCCGACGAAAGTGGGGATGATAAGGCTCACCCGTTTCAAGAAAAAGCTCAGCATGAAGGGCTATTCAATAAAGAAGGGCGGGAAGGGAAAACCCTTCCCGCCCGTATCATCAGTCGATCATCGTTTCGACGGCAAGCGCCTACTTCAGGTCGACGCCGTAGAAAATATGCCCGCCGAAGGGATCAATGCGGTAATCGACCACGTTCTTGGCCACCGGCATGAATACCACCGAATGGGCGATGGTGAACCAAGGCGCTTCTTCCTTGAAGATAACCTGAGCCTTCTTGTAGAGCGCGGTGCGTTCCGCGACATCGGTGGTCCGCTTGGCCTTGATCAGCAGGTCATCGAAGGGCTTGTAGCACCACCTGGCCCGGTTGGCGCCCTTGGCGGCGGCGCAACCCAGCAACACGTACATGAAGTTGTCGGGGTCGCCGTTGTCACCGGTCCAGCCCAAAAGGATGGTCTGGTGTTCGCCTTTCTTGGAGCGCTTCAGGTATTCACCCCATTCGTAGGTGACGATCTTGGCCTTGACGCCAACCTTGGCGAAATCGGCCTGCATGATTTCGGCCATGCGCCGGGCGTTGGGGTTGTAGGGCCGCTGCACCGGCATCGCCCAGATGTCCGTTTCGAAACCATTCGGGTAACCTGCCTCGGCCAGCAGGGCCTTGGCCTTCACCGGATCATAGGGGTAATCCTGAATGTCATCGTTGTAGGACCAAATGGTCGGCGGGATGGGGTTCTTGGCCGCCTTGCCGGCGCCCAGGAAGACACCGTCGATGATCGCCTTTTTGTTGATGGCCATGTTCAGGGCTTGGCGCACCCGCTTGTCGGTGAAGGGCTTCTTTTCCGTGTTGAAGGCCAGGTAGCCGACATTGAGGCCTTCCTGTTCCAGCACATTGATGCTGGGGTCCTTCTTCATGGCTTCGATGTCGGCCGGGTTGGGATAGGGCATCACCTGGCATTCGCCAGCCTTCATCTTGGCATAGCGTACCGCCGCGTCCGGGGTGATGGCGAACACCAGCTTGTCGATCGCCGCCTTGCCGGCCCAGTACCCGGGATG
>JAJRSS010000084.1 GCA_024278615.1 Alphaproteobacteria bacterium | reverse complement strand
TGTCCGAATACTTGATGTGGGCATAGACCATGTCCAGGTGGCGCTTGTTCACCGGCAGGTCGACGGGTTCGCATACCGTGCCGCCCGAATGGTGGATGGCCGGAAACATGTAGGCCAGTTTAACGAAATTGCGGAAATCCTCGATGGTTCCGTAACGGCGGCCCCTGTCCAGGTCGTGGACGAAGGGCGGCCCATAGACCGGCGCGAAGACGGTGGCGTCGCCGCCGACGCGAACGCTGCGGGCCGGATTACGGGCGTGCTGGATGAACTGGGACGGGGCCTGGTCGATCAGCTTGCGGGCCAGGCCGCGGGGAATGCGCACCCGGTCGCCCCTGACTTCGGCGCCGGCATCCCGCCACAGGGCCAGGGCCTCTTCGTCGCCGCGGAAATCGATGCCGATCTCTTCCAGCACCGTTTCGGCGTTGGCCTCGATGAGGGCCAGGCCTTCGTCGTCCAGCACCTCGGCCGGCGGGATCCCGCGGGTGATATAGGCAGGTGCGGGGACCGATTTTTCCTGGCGGGCGGCTCGGCGGGCATCCCGCCCCCGGCGGCTGCGTACGTCCTTTCGGTCGCTCATGATCGGCCCTCCTTCCGGCGCCTTCTTCCTGCATATATAGGCCCCCACCGGGCGGCGACTAACCCTCAGCCGCCTTTTTGTGGTCCCTTATCGTCTTTTGGCCGTCTTTTGACCGCCTTTTGGCCGTTCCATTCATGGCGGGAAGTGAACAGCAGGTGTCGCCGGGCCGGTAGCTGACGGCCGGCCAGGGGCGTATTCCCCTTACTGGGATTGTGGGTGTTCACCCTTGGCCTCATTTACTAAGGTAGGCCCCAACAGGGAGTATCTGCCATGAAAACACAGGCGCGCGCGGTGGTCATCGGCGGCGGGGTGGTCGGCGTCAGCACCCTTTATCACCTGGCGAAAAAGGGCTGGACCGACGTGGTCCTGGTCGAGCGCAAGGAGCTGACATCGGGGTCCACCTGGCATGCGGCGGGCCTTCTGCCACTCTTCAACATGAGCTACAGCGTCGGCCAGTTGCACAAGTACGCGGTCAACTTTTACCCCACCCTGGAAGACGAAACGGGCCTCAAGGTGGGCTTCAGCCAGGTCGGCAATATCCGGCTGGCGATGAACCGGGACCGCATGGACGAATACCACCAGTATGCCGCCGTGGCGGCGACCATCGGCGTGCAGGTGGACTTTCTTACCCCCGGTGAAGTCAAGGCGTTCTGGCCGCTGTGCGACACGGAAGGACTGATCGGCGCTATCCGCCATCCGCAAGACGGCTACATCCAATCCGCCGACGTGACCATGGCCATGGCCAAGGGGGCCCGGGACATGGGCGCCGAAATTTACCGCCACACCAAGGTCACCGCCATCGAGCGTACGCCCGCCGGAGAATGGCTGGTCCGCACCGACAAGGGCGACATCACCTGCGAACACGTGGTTTCGGCGACCGGCAACTTCGCCCGCCAAACCGGGGCCATGGTCGGCCTGGACATTCCCTCCATCCCGGTGGAGCATCAATTCATCGTCACCGAACCCCACCCGGAAGTCGTCAAGCGCCACCAACAGGGCCTGCCGGAAATGGGTGTGCTCAGGGAACCGGACGGATCCTGGTACATGCGCGAGGAAGCCGGCGGGCTGTTGCTGGGACCGTATGAACACGGCGCGCCGTGCTGTTACGTGGACGGCCCGCCGGACGATTGCGAGAACGAGCTGTTCAACGCCGACCTGGACCGGTTGGAGCCCCATATCGAAGCTGCTATCAACCGGGTGCCCGCCTTCGGCGAGGTTGGGGTAAAAGAAGTCTTCAACGGCGCCATCGCCTACACGCCGGACGGATCGCCCATGGTCGGCCCGGCCTGGGACCGGCCCAATTTCTGGATCAACGAGGGCCACAGTTTCGGCATCACGGCGGCCGGCGGCGCCGGTTGGCAGATCGCCGAATGGATTATCGACGGCGCCCCCACCATCGATATGATGGGCGTCGATCCCCGCCGCTTCGGCGACTACGCGACCAAGGAATACCTGATCGCCAAGAACGAGGAAGCCTACGCCAACGTCTTCGTCATCCATTACCCGGACGAGGAACGCCCCGCCGGCCGGCCCCTGCGCACGGCGCCGTGTTACGGGCGCATGAAGGCGCTGGGCGCCGTGTTCGGTCAGAAATTCGGCTGGGAACGGCCCAATTGGTTCGCCCCGGAAGGAATGGCCCGGAAAGACCACTGGTCCTTCCGGCGGTCGAAGTGGTTCGGTCCGGTGGGCGGCGAATGCCGCAACGTGGCTGAGAATGTCGGCCTTCTGGACATGACGGCGTTTGCCAAGTGCCGCATTTCCGGCCCCGGCGCCGAAGCCTGGCTGGACCGCATCGTCGCCAACCGGCTGCCGCAAAAGACCGGCCGCATCATCCTCGGCCACGCCCTGAACAAGGCCGGCGGCGTACATTCCGAATTCACCATCCTGCGTCAAGGCGACGACAGCTTCTATCTGGTCTCCGCCGGGGCTTTCACTCGCATCGACCACGACTACCTGAAAAAACAGCTGCCGGAAGGCGGCGGCGTGCGCTTCGACGACCTGACCAACCAGACGGGCGTGCTGGTAGTGGCCGGTCCCAAGGCCCGCGAACTGATGAGCCGGGTTTCAAAAGCCGATTTTTCGAACCAGGCCTTTCCCTGGCTTTCCGGCCAGGACATCCTGGTGGGTCTGGCGCCGGTCAACGCCATGCGGGTCAATTACGTCGGCGAGCTGGGCTGGGAGCTGCATCACCCGATGGAATACCAGAACCATATTTTCGATGCCCTGATGGCGGCGGGGGAGGATTTGGGGCTGAAACCTTTTGGCATCCGGGCCATGGACTCCATGCGCATCGAGAAATCCTACCGCATGGTGGGCACCGAGTTGTCGATTGAATATGCCGCCTTCGAATCCGGCCTGCAGCGCTTCGTCCATCCCGGCAAGGGGGACTTCATCGGCCGCGACGCGCTGGTGGCATGGCGGCAACGGGGCTTCCGGAACCAGATGGTGACCCTGGAAATCGAGGGCGTCACTGACGCCGATTCCCACGTTGATCCCCTGGGCGGCAATCCCCTCTTCCGGGCCGGAAACATGGTTGGCCGTGTGACCGGCGGCAACTACGGCTTTCGGGTGGGCAAGTCCCTGGCCCTGGCCATGGCGCCCGTGGACATGGCCGGAACGGGAAATACCTTCGACATCGATATTTTAGGTGATCGGAAGCAGGCAACTGTGATAGAGGAGTCGCCTTACGACCCGGAGAATACCCGTCTCAGGGCCTGATCCGAACTACGAGACCCGAACCACGAGACCCGAACCACAAGCCAGGGCCAATCAACCGTCATACAAATTTAGGTGCGCCATGAAAGTACTCGTCGCCATCAAGCGGGTGGTCGATTTCAATGTCAATATCCGCGTCCGCGGGGATGGATCGGGTGTTGAAACCAACAACGTCAAGATGTCCATGAACCCCTTCGACGAAATCGCCGTCGAGGAAGCCATCCGCATGCGCGAAGCGGGAACGGCGGAAGAAGTGGTCGCCGTTTCCATCGGCCCCGCCCAGTCGGCGGAAACCATCCGCACGGCGCTGGCCATGGGCGCCGACCGGGGCATCCATGTGCTTTGCGAGACGCAAACCGAGCCCCTGGCCGTGGCCAAGCTGTTGAAGGCCATCGTCGAAAAGGAAGACCCGGGGCTGGTCATCCTGGGCAAGCAGGCCATCGATGATGACTGCAACCAGACCGGCCAGATGCTGTCGGCGCTGTTGGGTTGGGCGCAAGGCGCCTTTATTTCCAAGTTGGCGGTTGCCGGCGGCAATGCCGAGGTCACCCGCGAGGTGGACGGCGGGCTGGAGAAAGTCAGCATCAAGATACCAGCGGTGGTGACCGTGGACCTGCGCCTGAACGAGCCCCGCTATGCGTCGCTGCCCAACATCATGAAGGCGAAGAAGAAGCCCATAGACCAGATGAGTCCCGACGATCTGGGCGTCGATGTCGCGCCGCGCATGAAGATTCTGAAAGTGGAAGAACCGCCCAAGCGCCAAGCCGGGGTAAAGGTGGAAAACGCCGCACAATTGGTCGACAAGCTGAAAAACGAAGCGAAGGTGATATGATGGCTGTTCTGGTAATCGCCGAACACGACAATTCGGAACTGAAACCCGCCACCCTCAACGCCGTCACCGTGGCCCAGGAAATTGCCAAGGAGATTGGCGGCGACCTGGAAATCCTGGTCGCCGGGGAAGGCTGCGGCGGCGTCGCCGAGGCGGCGGCCAAGATTGCGGGCGTCTCCAGGGTGCTGCTCGCCGATGCCCCCGAACTAGCCAACCAGTTGGCGGAAAACCTGACGCCCCTGCTGGTCAAGCTGGCGTCCGGGTACTCTCACCTGGTGGCGCCGGCGACCACCACGGCCAAGAACGTCATGCCCCGGGTGGCGGTATTGCTGGACGTGGCGCAGATTTCCGAGATCACCGCCGTGGTCTCCGCCGACACCTTCGTCCGCCCCATCTACGCGGGCAACGCGCTGGCCACCGTGCAGTCGTCGGACGCCATCAAGGTGATCACCGTGCGCACCACCACTTTCGACGCGGCGGCGGCGGAAGGCGGCGGCGCAACGGTGGAAGCCGTGGACGGCGCCGTGGACGCCGGGTTGTCCTCGTTCCTGGGCCAGGACCTGACCAAGTCGGAACGGCCCGAACTGACCACCGCCGATATCGTCATTTCCGGCGGCCGCGGCATGCAAAGCAGCGACAACTTCGCCCTGCTGGAATCCATCGCCGACAAGCTGGGGGCGGCGGTTGGCGCTTCGCGGGCGGCGGTGGACGCGGGCTACGTGCCCAACGACTACCAGATCGGCCAGACCGGCAAGGTAGTGGCGCCCAACCTGTATATCGCCGTCGGCATCTCGGGCGCCATCCAGCACCTGGCCGGCATGAAGGATAGCAAGGTGATCGTCGCCATCAACAAGGACGAGGAAGCACCCATCTTCCAGGTCGCCGATTACGGCCTGGTGGAGGACTTGTTCACCGCCCTGCCCGCCCTGGCGGAAGAGCTGGACAAGGCCCTTTAGGCGCAACCCATTGAAAGCACTGGAAAAGACTGGATAAGGGCATGTCGCGATCCGGTTATTTCCTGTCTTTGGTGTGATAGCCCCGATTATGGTTTGGGCTTCTAAATTTCAGCATATGGCCTAGGCTTCCGGGGACTGCGGGGTTTCCGGAAAAAATTGGAGTTCGGGTTATGGATGAAGAAGACGATCTGGATCTGTCGACGCTGAACGACGAAGAACTGGTCAAGCAGATGCATGACGACCTTTATGACGGTCTCAACGACGAGATCGTCGAAGGCGTCAACATCCTGCTCGGCCGCAACTGGACCCCCTATGATGTCCTGACCCAGGCCCTGGTGGAAGGCATGCGCATCGTCGGTATCGATTTCCGCGACGGCATCCTGTTCGTTCCCGAAGTGCTGATGTCGGCCAACGCCATGAAGTCGGGCATGGCCATCCTCAAGCCGTTGCTGGCCGAAACCGGCGCGCCCTCGGTGGGCACGATGGTCATCGGCACGGTCAAGGGCGATATTCACGACATCGGCAAGAACCTGGTGTCGATGATGATGGAAGGCGCCGGGTTCGAGGTCATCAATATCGGCATCAACAACTCGGTGGAGGATTACATGGCCGCCATCGAGGAGCACAACCCGGACATCATCGGCATGTCGGCCCTGCTGACCACCACCATGCCCTACATGAAGGTGGTCATCGACGCGCTGGTGGAAAAAGGCATCCGCAGCAACTACATCATCCTGGTCGGCGGCGCCCCCCTGAACGACGCCTTCGCCGATTCCATCGGCGCCGATTCCTATTGCCGGGATGCGTCCATGGCGGTGGAGACCGCCAAGCAGTTCATGATCGGCCGCCAGGGTTCCGTCGCCGCCCGGGAAGCGGCCGGCACCTGACTCCGGGCGGGCGTTGGCGCCGCGCTTCGAGACGCCACCCCATGGGGTGGCTCCCTGGGATGAGGTTGAAAATTGTTCCTCATGCCAAACAGGCGCCAAGCGCCGTCCCGAAGGATGGGGATCGCTTGCACAAAACCTCGTATATGGCGTTGACCGCATGGACGATCCCTAGGGGGCATGATCGCCGCTCCTTGCTGTAAACACGGTTTAGCGGCCATAGTGGCCATCTTGGATTGGGGGTTCCGGCAAGCCACCGGGTAGTGGACAATACCCCGGTCTGGGTGTTGGCTGCGGGAGTGAAGGGTTCCG
>JAJRSS010000083.1 GCA_024278615.1 Alphaproteobacteria bacterium | reverse complement strand
CTCCTGACGCGCCGCCCCTTCACCGCTGAGCGGCAATTCGAACCAGAACCGGCTGCCCTTGCCAATCTTGCTTTCGACGCCGATACTTCCGCCCATCAGCTCGACCAGCTTCTTGGTAATAGTCAAACCAATTCCGGTACCTTCGATATCCGTCGCCTCGGCGCCCAGGCGGCTGAAGGGCTGAAACAACTCGTCCAGCTTGTCATTGGGAATGCCGGCGCCCGTATCCGAAACGCTTAAGCAAAACATGGCGTCATCGGTCTTGTACCCTTCCAGTACTACCTTTCCACCATCCCGGTTGTATTTGACCGCGTTGGACAACAAGTTGAGCAGGATCTGCTTGAGCCGGGTGTAGTCGGCCCACACCATGGGGACGGGGCCGCCTTCGGCGGTACGGTCTTCCAGGGTGATTTCCTTTCTTGCCGCCAACCGTTCGGTCAGGATCAGGCACTGTTCGATGACCTCGCCGGTGGGCACGTCATCGACCGTCAGGGCGACCTTGCCGGCCTCGATCTTGGCCAGGTCGAGGACTTCGTTGATCAACCCGAGCAGATGGTCACCTCCTTTGAGGATCTGCTTAACGCTGTCCAGGTGACCCGGCGACAGGGGGGACTTGCGGTCCGATTCCAGCAACTGGCCGAACCCCAGGATGGCGTTCAGCGGGGTGCGCAGTTCGTGGCTCATAGATGACAGGAAGTCGGACTTGGCCCGGTTGGCCGCTTCCGCCCGGTCTTTTTCGACGGAATAGTATTCGGCAAGCTGAGCCACCTGGTCACTCTGTTCCTGCATCATGCGGCGGGAGTATTCCAGGTCCCGGATATGGCGGGTCAGGCTTTCCTCCTTTTGTTGGAGCTGGGCCTGCTGTTCCTTGAGGGGGGTTATATCGCTACCCACGCACTGGTATTCGGTCAGGTCTCCCGCAGGATTGAAAAAACCCCGGCACCGCCAGAGATACCATCGGGTCTCCCCGCCTGCGGTACGCACATGCTGCTCTATCTCGGTGACCATTCTGCTCGGCGAGATGGGTTCGATCAGATCGGACAGCAGGGCTTCGCCGTCACCGTCCAGCAGGCCCCGGATGCGGGTGCCGATAAGGGCATTGGGTGTCTTGCCGTACAGGGCGGCGAAGGGCTGGTTGACCATGTTCAGGGTACGGTCCGGCTGGAACCGGCAGATCAGTTCGCTTTGTTCATCGACGACAGACTGGAACTGTTCCTTGCTGCGAACAATCTGACGTTCCTGGCGCTTGATGGCGGTGATATCGGACTGGATGCTGACTATGCCGCCGTCATCGGTGGGGCGTTCGCTGATACGCATCCATTGACCATTGCTCAGGGCCTGCTCCACCGGCTCCAGGGTCGGATTTTTGTGCCGGCGCAACCGGTCGGCCAGCCACTCTTCCGGATCGGACTTCGCCAGCGGGTCGGCGAATTCGCCAGCCTCCAATTCCTTTGCGGTAATTTCCTCGAAGGTCATGCAGATCAGGTCTTGGCGGGCGGGAAGAGCGGGATGGGTATCCAGGTAACGTTGATTGCACATGACGAGACGGTCGTCGGAATCAAACAAGGCAAACGCCTCGTTGATGGTTTCCATGACATCGAGGAATCGTTTTTTGCTTTCAAGAAGAGACTTTTCAAGGGAAGCGATTCGCCGCATCCATAGGCGGTACAGAACCAGCAGCGCACCGGCTGTCGCCAGGGCCAGCAAGCCGATCAATATCAGGGTAATATTCGTGCCCAATGAAGCAGCTCCAAAAAGAACCCTTTGCGCCCGAGGGGCCGGCAATGTTGACGGCGGCGCCCGATAACCATAGTAATCACCCGCGCCCGGCCTTACCCAATGTTAATACTCCTTTCAAGGAAAATGATATTTTTCTGCATGGAACCAGGGTCTTGGATAATTCCGGTAGTGGTTGATTAGGCGGGGATCGTGCCTGAACCGCTGTCCAACGCCGGTTATTTCGTCCGGCAGTCAGAATTGATCGTTATCCGGTAAGCAATGAAGGGGCATCCATGGAAACCATGATCTCCATTACCCTGCCGTTTTTTGCCCTCATCGGTTGCGGATACGCGGCCGCGCGTATCCAGATTCTGCCTGAAGGCGGTATCGATGGAATCAATGTCTTTGTTTTCTATTTCGCCCTGCCAGCTCTGTTGTTCAGGACTATGGCGACCCGGCCCCTGGCCGACATCGTGGACCCTGGGTTCATAGGGGTTTACGCACTCACCAGCTTGGTGGTTTTCGCCGCCGGAGCCCTGATTGCCCGTCTGTTATTCGCCGCCGGTCTGGGTGGGGCCGCCCTGATAGGGCTAGCTGGTGTTTATTCCAACTCCGGGTATCTGGGATTGCCTTTGGTGGTTGCCATGCTGGGGGAAGGTGCGGCGGTGCCTATTGCCTTGGCCCTTGCCGTGGATCTTGTGCTGATGGTTTCCATCGCCATCGCCGCCCTGGAAGTAAATAGGGGAGGCGACGGGGGACCGGGGCACGGCATGCGCAACATCGCCCGGGCGGTAATCTTCAACCCACTGGTCCTTTCCATTGGCGCTGGCGTTGCGGTTTCCGCTGCGGGAATGGAATTGGTGGCGCCCATCGAGACCTTCACCCGGTTTCTCAGCGCCGCCGCCGGCCCGGCTGCCCTGTTCGCCATCGGCGCCTCCCTGGTGGGCCGGCCCCTATCCAGCGGCTTGGGGGAAGTGACCCAGATGACCTGCTTTAAGTTGATCGTGCACCCCTTCGCGGTGTGGGCGGCGATGACCCTGATCTACCCGGTCGATCCATTTTGGGCCCGGGCGACCATCCTGGTGGCGGCGCTGCCGGTGGCGGGAACCGTTTTCGTGTTGGGGCAACGGTACCGGGTCTATGCGGCCCGAACCTCGATGGCGATTTTATCTTCCACAATCGCCGCCATGGCCACCTTTACCGTCCTGGTCTTTTTGATGGGGCTATAGGTCCCATATAAATCAATACGAGTAAAAGGAAAACGTGGCGTCTTCCGAGTGGAGGAAGCACCGCGTTGGCTGAATTGGCTTCGGAACCAGCCCGATACCGGAGCATGCTCTGTTTATGGCAGGGGCTTCAGCTTGTTTTCCGCGGCTGATGCTTTGACGAAGCCATAATTGGAATAGATATTTTGCGCCTCTGGCTTGGCCAGAAAGGTCGGGTAGTACCAGGCGTTTTTCTGATTGCGTCCGGTTTTGAGGATGCCAATGGCGTATCCTACCTCTTTACCCTTGTTGTGAGAAACCGGAAATGGCGACACTTTCGACCTTGCGGCCGCGTTTCTTTGCTTCGATGATCTCCGTCGTCCAGACGATTCCCTCATCGGCTTCCCCTTTTTCGATACGGTCCGGGGTTTCCCGGTGAAGGTGCTAG
>JAJRSS010000082.1 GCA_024278615.1 Alphaproteobacteria bacterium | reverse complement strand
CTTCAAATCATACGACGAGATCGTCGCCATCTCAGCCGAAGCCTGGAACAAGCTAATCGATCAGCCGTGGAGAATAATGTCAATCGGCCTCAGAGAATGGGCTCATGGGTTCTGATCAATGCAAACTGGTATTATCTCAAAAAAAGCACCGTCACATGAGCAAAACCCCGATTTGGGGCAAACTTTCCTCCTGTTCCAGAAAAAAATCGAGGATACCGGTTGTCTTCAGCGGTTGAACAAACCACCTTGGGATGCTTCGGGGAGGCGGGCGCCAAACGGAGCCATCCGCTTGTCGTTCGAATGGGCTGGCGGCGATTGAGCAACGCATTGAATATTAACGCATAAACTATAGTCCTCCCGAGGACACCCCAGGCCCATCCTGGCACCGGCCAGAGCATTGGAAAAATACAAAAAATGGGGCATTGGCCTTAATAAAAATAAGGTTTTCATCTTTATTCTTAAGTAGCTTTTTCCCGCTATCACTACCCATCATGCCCAGCAGTGGAAAAACCTGGGCCGTCCTAATCCTGGGATTCGGCGCCCTCTTTATGTTGATGGTCGGTTTGGGTTCGGTCGGCATCGGCCATATGGAATCCATGCAGGTTTCCCGGGAACTGGTGGGCAACACCTATGAAAAGTCCCGCCTGGCCGTGATCATGCGCGAGGCCATCCGCAAGCGCTCCTTCAGCCTGTTGCTTACCCCCACCCTTGACAGCATCCTGGAGCGGGAAGCGGAACAGCATCGCTTCGACGGCTACGCCCGGGAATTCCTCGTGGCGCGTGAACAATTGCTGGCCATCGGCACGGGGGAAGAGGAAGCCGGCCTATTGAGGGAACTTGAACAAAGGGTCCGGGCCAAGCGTCCCCTCGTTGAGGGAGCCATGCAAGCGGCGGTAAGAGGAGCAAAAGGCCCGGAACTCCGGGACGCCATGGACCGGGCTTTCGCCGCCAACAGCGCCGTATTGAAAACCCTGGACGAGATCGTTGAAAAACAGGCGGAACTGGGCGACCAAAGGGCGAAGGAAATCAGCACCAAAACACGGGATGCCCTCGAGTTGCTGGTCGGATTCGGCGCCTTGATCTTCGCCGCCGGGCTGTTCATCGCCGTCTTCGTCGTCCGGCGTGAACGGTGGCTGTCGCAGACCCTTGAATCCAGGGTGCGGGCGCGCACCCGGGAACTGACCCAGGAAGTGACCGAACGGCGGCGGGTGGAAGAAGCATTGCGCAAGAGTGAAAACCGTTTCAGGGATTTCGCCGATGCCAGCTCCGACTGGTACTGGGAGATGGACGAGAATCTCCGCTACTCATATATTTCGGAAAATTATTCCAAGATCGTCGACATCGATCGGCAAGAGTTGATCGGCAAGACCCGCCAGGACCTTCCCATTCCCGGACAGGACGAGGAAGATTGGCAACGCCTTCTGGCGGACCTGAACGCCAAACGGCCGTTTCGCAATTTCATCCATCCCCGCACCAACGCGGACGGGCGGGTTGTCCACCTTTCCATAAACGGAAAACCAATTTTCAACCAGGACGGCAAGTTCATCGGTTACCGGGGAACGGGAACCGATGTCACCGAATTGAAGAAAGCCGAAATAGAATTGAGAGAGGCCAAGGAAAAGGCGGAAAGCGCCAGCCGCACCAAGTCGGCCTTCCTGGCCAACATGAGCCATGAGTTGCGCACGCCCCTAAACGCGGTAATCGGTTTTTCGGAAACCATGCAACACCAGATTTTCGGCGCCCTGGGCAACGAAAAATACGAGGAGTACGTGGACTGCATCCATGAATCCGGCGAACACCTCCTGTCGTTGATCAACGACATCCTGGATCTCTCTAAAATCGAGGCCCGCAAGCTGGTCCTTCGCGAGGAGGTCCTTGATATGGCCGAAGAGGCCGATGCCGGCATCCGGTCCATCCAGCTTTCGGCGGATGCCCGGGGCGTCAGCCTTGAAGTGGATATTCCCGCCAAGCTGCCAAAGCTCTTCGCCGACCGCCGGGGAGTACGGCAGATCCTCCTCAACCTGCTGTCCAATGCGGTAAAATTCACGCCGGAAGGTGGAACGATTTCCATGGCCGTTTACATCGCCGACAATGGCTGTTTACGGGTAGCCATTACCGATACGGGAATTGGCATGGACGAAAAAGGCATCGCCACCGCCCTTACGTCGTTCGGCCAAGCGGAAAGCGCCATCGCCAATTACCGCAAGGGGACCGGCCTGGGCCTGCCCCTGGCCAAGGGTCTTACCGAAGTCCACGGCGGGACCCTGGAAATCGAAAGCAAGCCGGGCGTGGGAACGTCCATAACCGTCACCTTCCCGAAGGCACGGGTCCTGGATAATGGCAAGGCCCCTTCCGCGGCCGCAATTCCCGAGCCGGTTTCCACCGACCAGCGGCGCGCGCTCTAGGCCGCTTTCCGATCAGTTGTATCCGCGCCGTCATTCCCGCGAAAGTGGGAATCCAGTTCTTTTTCAACGCCCTGGACCGCCGCTTTCGCGGGGGTGACGATTCCATTTGAACGGAAAGTGCGTTAGTGTCTCACCCACAAGATATCCCGGCGATCGTTTTTCCCGTCCCTTTTCTCACCCTGCCTCAACCACGATCGACGGCGCCTGGCGCGTTGAGTTCGCGGCTTTTCGTCATCGCCGAATAGTAGGGCGCGAAAGTCGGCCGGTTGATGTACCGGCCCGCCCCCTTGACCGTGCGAACGTCGCCGTCCTGGTAGACGATGTTGCCCTGGCTCAAGGTGACGACGTTGACGCCCTTGACCGTCATGCCTTCGAAGATGTTGAAGTCGATATTCTGGTGATGGGTGTCCTTGGAAATGGTGCGTTCCTTTTCCCCGTCCCAAACCACCAGGTCGGCATCCGCGCCTGGGGTTACG
>JAJRSS010000081.1 GCA_024278615.1 Alphaproteobacteria bacterium | reverse complement strand
CCCCCAGCCTCATAATCTTCACGCAAAGCAATCGCTGCACCCATGGTGAACCTCCCTGAAACGATTCACCGATATTGATTCAGACTTCTCGCCCCATGAAAAGGGCCAAAATGAGTCTCAATCACCGCAATCTGGTATTACTCCCGTTCGCACATATAGGGCCAAACCAATTTCGTATCGGCGGGAAACACGTCGCCATCCGTGAACATGATGGGGATCGCCACCTCTTTTTCCGCCTCGGGCAACGCCTTCATGGAGGCGCTGTCGTAAGGAGGGGTCTTGCGGTACAGGGCGATGGGGTCCATCCAATGCCCATCCACCGGAATGATCACGTCGCGGAGCTCGGCGTAGTTCTCGCGGGTGCTGTAAAACACCGCGAAATGAATGGCCGGCCGGCGGTTGGTGGTTTTGCTTTTCCTTTTACCGCCGACCCCCGAATTCCCCGTTGGGCCGAGAAACTCGCCCATGCGCACACGCTGGCCGACACCCTGTTCCGGCATCTTGTCCAAATGGGCGTACAGGGTATAGGTCCAAAGAGGGATCCCCGTATCTTCAGGACCGTGGCGCAACACGATTTGAATTCCACGGGCGGAATTCTCGCCCGGTATTTGGCGACGACCGTTCCCGCCGCCGCCGCGATCATTGGCGTTCCCCATCGCGCCGGCATGTCGATGCCGCCATGGTAGGCCTCCCGGTTGCGCTTGAACGAATAGTCCATGGCGTAATAGTCGTCGATGCCGAGGCACCGGGCGTTGTTTGGAAAGCGGGGTCCCAGCCCTGTTTCAAAGAAGCCCCGCGTGATTGAGGGTTGAATGTCGCACCTGCGTGAACGCCGTATGGCGCACCGGGTTTCGCTGTCCAGCGCGTCAGCCGAAACGCGGGCGGCGACGGCGCCGGGGTCGCGCTTGTTCGCCGCGCCACGCGGCCCCACCGGCGACCACGAATAGGACCTGTCGTCGTGGCCCAGGTAGATGGCGCGCACTTCGTCGAGGCTCAGGTATCCGTCCTTGTCGGCATCCAATTTCCTGAAGTTGCCCCGCCGGTTCCATTCTTCCGGGCTGAGCCTGTTGTCGCCGTTGGCGTCGGTGCGGGCAAAATCCCCCGCGACCCGGTCGGGCGTGGGACGACCGCGCTCCTTTTGCTGGCGCTTCTTGGCGGTGGCCTCCGACATGCCGGCCGTCACCGCAAGGGCCAGGACAAGCCCCGCCAGAATCCATTTTTTCATCAGTCCCTCCTCCTCCCCCACTGTCGCGCGACACAAGGACCCACGGCGTGTCAAGGACGAATCATTGCCCCTTCTCCGGCCGCCCTTCCCGCGAAAGCAGGGAGCGGCGCAAGCGTTTGCGAGGCTATTTCATAGTTCTTTAATTTTGCTAAACTTTCTTTCGGACGGACACCAAGGCCGCGACGACCGGGCGGCTGTCGCACGGGCCCGCCGATGACGCCGGTTTCGAATCCGCCGGTCCGCGCCGGTCAACCAGGCGTTTTCGAGGACACAGCCGCCGTGCTTGAAATTACCGGGTTGGGGCGCAGGTTTGTTTGAAGGTGTCGTACATGACGTCCCGCGCCAGGGTGCAGGTCATGGTCCTGCCTTCCTTTTTTAAGGTGTAGGTGACCACGTACACCAGGCGGCGCATGTTTTCATACGGCGAAAGGCCCATGCGCCACTCGTCGCGTTCCGACTTTTCGACCAGGACCCACCCCGCCTGGCGCAGGCCATGGACGGTTTCCGCCGCCGGGGCGCCCGCGGAACCGGTGGGCGCGAAGAGCATCGCCATGCCGGCGAAAGCCACAAGGACCTTCATGCCGGAATGTTTTTTCGCCGCCGTGCTGGCCAATTTATCTGACATTATCCCAGGCAGCCTCTAAATCGACCCTTGATTATAGCAAATTTCCACCACCACTGGAACAGCTCCACCCGCCGGCGATGGTCCGCGATGCGGCGGCCGCCAAAGGCTCGCTCAGCGTCCCCAGGGAAACGCCGTGCGCGGCGGCAACGCGCCCCGGTTGTCCAGGGCGTCGGCGATACGCAGGCCCTCGTTCCATTTGGCCATGCGCTCCGACCGCGCGAACGCGCCCACTTTCAACTGCTTCGCCCCCCAGCCGACGGCGAGGTGGACGATGGTGACGTCTTCGGTCTCGCCCGAGCGCGCCGAAACCACGGCCCCCCACCCCGCCGCCCGCGCCGCGTCGAACGCCGCCCGGGTCTCGCTCAGCGTGCCCGCCTGGTTGGGCTTGACCAGCACCGCGTTGCAAATGCCGCCGGCCGCCGCCGCCCGGACCCTTTCGGCGTTGGTGACCAGGTAGTCGTCGCCGATCACCTGGACGGCGGCGCCGGCGGCGTCGGTGAACGCCTTCAACCCCTTTGGGTCATCTTCCGCCAGGGGGTCCTCGATGGAGACGATGGGATAGCGGCCGAGCCAGCCTTTCAGCATGTCGATCATGGCGCCCGAGTCCAGGTCGCGGCCGTCGCGGGCCAGCCGGTAGACGCCGCCCCGGCCGAACTCGCTGGCGGCGATATCGAGGGATATGGCCATCTGTCCGCCCGGCTCCAGCCCCGCCGCCTCGATGGCGCGGGTCAGGTAGCCGAGCGCTTCTTCGTTGCCGTCGAAGGCGGGCCAGAAGCCGCCCTCGTCGGCGACGCCCCGCAGCTTGCCGGCGCCGGCCATCAACGAGCCCGCGGCGCGGTAAACCTCCGCCGTCCAGTCCAGGGCCTGGGCGAAGGTCTCGGCGCCGACGGCGATGCACATGAAGTCCTGGATGTCGACGCGCCGCCCGGCGTGCGCCCCGCCGCCGAAAATCTGGATTTCGGGAAGCGGCAGCAGGGAATCGTCCGACCCGCCCAGATACCGCCACAAAGGCATGCGCAGCGCCGCCGCCGCCGCGTGGGCCGCCGCCATGGACGCGGCGATCAGGGCGTTGCCGCCGAGGCGGCGCTTGTCTTCGGTGCCGTCCAGTTCGATCAGCCGCGCATCCAATCCGTCCTGGTCGGCGGCGTCCATGCCTCTCAGGGTGGCGGCGATCTCCTCGTTCACCGAGGCCACCGCGCCGGTCACGTCGAAGCCGCCGAAGGCGCCGCCGCCGTCGCGCCGGTCCACCGCCTCGCCGGTGCCCGTGGAGGCCCCGGCGGGCGCCATGGCGCGGCCCGACGCGCCCGATTCCGTGGTCATCTCCACCTCCACCGTGGGGCGGCCCCGGGAATCCCAGAGCCGGCGGCCGGTGACCGACGCGATGCGGGTGGCGCTCATGCGGCGAGTTCCTCTTTCCAGGCGGCGGCGACGGCGGCCAGGGTACCGGCCGGGGCGGCGAGCAGGGCCCTGGCCGTGCGCCGGACCTTGTCCTTGTCGGCTTTCGCCGTCACGTATTCCACCGGCGACTTACCGTCCACCCGGGCCAGGAACAACCCGGCCAGCAGGGCCGCCGCGCGCGCCTCCATGGCCGGCGCCGGTTCCCACGCGACAGCGGCCAGATAGGCTTCGGCCAGGGCGGCGAAGCAGGCCAGGAAACCGTCCCTGGCCTTTGGCGTCCACAGGCACTTCAGCAACAGGTGGTTCAGGCAGAAGGCCAGATCGAAGGCCGGATCGCCGTACCAGGCGCATTCGGCGTCCAGGAAAACCGGCGCGGCGGGGCCCGCCACCAGGATGTTTTTCGGGCTGACGTCGCCATGCACCAGACATCGCTTGGTGCTGGCGGTGGTCTCGGCGAGGGCAAGCAGGGCATCGGCCCGGTCGGGGTGAGCCCGCGCCGTGGCCTCGAGGTAGGGTTCCAGGCGAATGTCATGGAAGATGGCGTCGGTGGTGAACCGCGCGGCGACGGCGGCATCGCCGGCGGTACCGGCGTGGATGGCGGCGAGCGAGCGGCCCACCGCGGCGGCGAACGCGGGGCCGGCGCGGCCCTGGCGGAGCTCTTCTTTCCACAGGGTGTGGGTGGACGGGTCCAGGTAGTCCATGGCGAACAGGCCGCCTTGCGGATCGTGGGCGCGCACGGCGGGCGCGCTGCCCGGAACCAGCCGGTTGGCGGTTTCCATCCAGGCCACCTCGTAGGCATTTCGCTCCACCGGCACGAACCAGTCCGCTTCCACCTTCAGCTTGCCCAGCGCCTTTTTCAGGCAGAACCGGCCACGCGCGGTTTCGGCCAGCCAAATATCCGACGACACCCCGCCGGCAAGGGGCGTGAGCGCCGGCGATTCGGCCGGCCCGCACAGGCCGGCCCGCCGCAGCAAGGCGATGAAGTCAGGATCGGGTGTTTGCATGCTTCGGTTATACGCACCGCGCGCGATGATGGGAACGCCAGTGAAAAAGGGCGCCCGGCGGGGGAGCCGGTGGTCAGTAGCGGAGTTCCGCCAGGACCGCGTGGTGATCGCTGGGCCACACGCCGCCTATGGGTTGGTTGCCGGCTACACGGCAATCCACGACGTGGCCCGCCCCACGGGCCTCGGGCCAACCGACCAGGATGTAGTCAATTCGACGGTCGGGCTCCAATTCCTCCATAACGTAGGGGTTCGCGTTGTCCCAGGTCATACCGGGCCCATCGCCACCGGCGACACACCACGCGTCATGAAAGAAAAGGCCTTCGACCGGACAGGTTGTCAGCCCCTTGAGCATCCGCAATTCTTCGGATTCGGGGGAGGCATTAAAATCACCGCACACCACGGGAGGGAAACTCCAAGGCCTCATGCCATCGACGAACCGGGCAAGGTCCTCCACTTGGCGCTGCCGAATGTGGCTGTGTTCGAACCGCCAGTTCAAGTGAGTGCAGAATACCGGAACCGGGCCTCGGGGTCCGTCAACCTCGGCGAACAGGGCGAGCCGGGCCTCATCGGTCTCCTCTTGGCCATATAACCCGACCGTATCCTGCCGGGCGATCGGCCAGCGGGACAGCAACGCGTTGCCAAAGCCAACCCCTTTGATATCCATGCTTCGTGCGAAGACATGATGGTATCCAAGTCCGGCGGCGAGTTCAGCGGCCTGGTTGGCCGTTTCATCGCTCCAAACTTCCTGAAGGGCGATGATATCCGCGTCGAGCCTTTTGAGGGTCGTGGCGATGGCGGGCTGGCGTTGCTCCCACGGTCCAAATCGCCACCAAATGTTCCAGGTCAGGACCTTCAACCGTGATTCAATCGGAGTTTTGTCTTCGAGGTGGCCAGTCATTGTGTTTCCTGCCTTGTTTCATGGGTGGTGCGGAAATCGAGGCGCGCATAGGGCCGCCTGAATACCTCTTTCCGGCTGGAAGCCGTCGCCGGCGGCCCTTTCACACCGGATCGGGAAAGTCGTCGGCCAATTTTTCGCCGTTGCGGATGCAGTCGGAGACCGATATTCCCTCGCTCCAACTGGCCCGCAGGCGCAGCCCGGGAAAGGCCGCCAACAGGTTCTTGACCTTGGCCACCCGCTCGAGATGCCCGACGGTGTACTGGGGAATGGCGCGTTGGTGGCGGGACAGGTGGACCATGGCGGGAGGCGCGCCGGCCCCCAACGCCGCCGCCATGTCCTCGCCGATCCGCCGCACCAGTTCGCCGTCATCCAGGGCCAGCGCCTCGCGGTCCCTCGTCCCGCCCATGAAGGCGGTGATCAAGGCCTTGCCGGACGGCGCCCGTCCGGAAAACAGGGTGCTGGAAAAGAGCCCGCCCAAGGTTCGCATTCCCTCGCGGCGGGGGATCAGGAAGCCGAATCCGTCCAGGGGATGGCGCACCCGGTCGCGGGCGTACCCCAGCCCGGCCGAAACGATGGGCGCGTAAGGGATGCTTGCCAGCAGCCCGGCGGCCTCGGGCGACAGGGGTTCGATCAGCCGCGCCGCCTCGCCGGCCGGCACCGCCAGCACCAGGCGCCGGGCGCGAAGTTCTTCCGCGCCGTTCGGACCGGCGACCTGGATGCGCCATCCTTCGGGGCCGTGGTCCATCCGTTCGACCCGGCAACCGGTCTCGACGCTTCCCGAAGGCAGGCTGGCGGCGATGGCCGCGGGCAACACCGACATCCCCCGGTCGAACGAGACCAACTGCCCCGCCGGCCCTCCGCTTCGGCTGCCCTTGGCGATGGCGCCCAATACCAAGGACCCGTAATCGCTTTCCAGGGCACGGACCTTGGGTACCGCCGCCCAGGCGGAAAGCTGCCCAGGATCGCCGGCGTAGACCCCCGAGACAAAGGGGTCCACGGCATAGTCCAGGTACTCGCGGCCGAGACGCCGGTCGACGAACTGGGCGATGGTTTCTTCGTTGGCGGACTTGCCGATGAACGGCTCGCGCAGCAGGCGCGCCTTGGCCGCCCACGAAAAAAAACCGCCGGTGATCATTTCCAGCGGCGACGCCGGCAGGGGCCGCAATCGGCCGCCCTTCATGACGTAACGCTTTTGGGCTTCCGGAGAGGCCACTCTCAGGCGTTCTTTTGCTCCCGTTTGTTCGGCCAGACGGCCCAGGGCGTCATCCGGGACGCCGGGCCGGCGCAGGGTCGAATTCGGTCCCCGTTCGACGAGATAGCCGTCTATTTCCCGGCTTTCGATGACCCCGCCGACGCGGCCGCGGCTTTCAAGGACGCGGACCTGGGCCCCCTTGCGGTTAAGGAACCACGCCGCCGACAGCCCGGAGATCCCGGCCCCGATAATGACAATCACGACTCTACCCCTTCGTACGCGTGCGCCCCGGCCCGCGGGAACGGTCCCCGCGCCCCACCGGCACTGGAGAATCTTCGGGCAGGACCGGCAGCGCCTACCCGGTTTGACCGGATCCGCCATGCCCTTCCATCGTCCCCGGCAATACCGGACCCCAAGGGCGCCAGCGTAGCATAAACCGGCCCGCATGGCAGCCGTAACTCTTTCAGGGATATGGCAGGCAACCGGAAATTTCGGCCATGGGCGTAGCGGATGCCGTGCTAATATCCGGTCGCCGGAAAAGTTTAGCGGGATTACAGGGGGACGTTTTGAGCGGCAAGAATCGACGGGCCCGGGATGGTCGAGGCCGGCATACCGACGCCGGCCGCATCGCCATCATCGACATCGGCTCGAACACGGTGCGCATGGTTGTTTACGATGCCCCCATGGGCCCGCCCGTTCCGCTGTTCAACGACAAGGTCCAGTGCGAACTTGGCCGCGGGCTGACGGCCAGTGGGCGGCTTAATCAAGACGGCATCGGTTTGGCGCTGGAAAGCATCGGCTGGTATACGCGGCTGGCGGCGGCCATGGGCGTTGAACGGCTCGAACTGGTGGCGACGGCCGCCGTGCGCGAGGCGGCGGACGGCGGGGATTTTACCGCCCTCATCGAGGAGCGGACCGGGCATCCGGTCAAGGTCCTGAGCGCCGACGAAGAGGCCAGGGCGGCGGCCATGGGCGTGCTTTGCGGCTTTCCCCGCGCCGACGGGATTCTGGGCGACCTCGGCGGCGGCAGCCTTGAACTCATGGAACTGAACCAAGGCGGCTTCGGGCGGTGCTGCACCCTTCCCCTCGGCCACCTGCGGCTGGCGGAGGACGCCAAGGGTTCATCCGCCGAGGCGTCGTCCATCGCCGCCCGACAGCTCGGCGCATTGCCGTGGATCGAAGGCATGGAAGGGCGCACTTTTTTCGCCGTCGGCGGGTCGATGCGCGCCATCGCCCGTATCTTCATGGAACAGACCGGTTATTGCCTGCACGTCATAGACAACTATGAAATTCGCACCCCCGACGCCCTGCGGCTGGCCCGGCGCATCGCCAACGCCGGGCCCGGGGCCTTGCGCAGGTTTTTCGAGATCACCCCGAAGCAGGCCAGAACCCTGCCCTTCGCGGCGGCCGTTCTCGGCGCCTTGCTTGAGCACGGCCAGCCCGGCAGGCTGGTATTTTCCGGATTCGGCCTGCGCGAGGGGCGCCTGCTCGACAACCTGCCCGGCGACATTCGAAAGCGCGACCCGCTGATCAGCGGATGCACGTCGCTGGCCGAACGAACCGGGCGCTTTGCCGCCGGCGGCGATGAATTGATGGAATGGACGGCGCCGCTGTTCCCGGATGAAGCGGCGGACCAGAAGAGACTGCGCCACGCCGCATGCCTGCTGTGCGATCTCGGCTGGACCGAACATCCCGACTACCGTGCCGAGCATGCGTTCTACCGGGTGCTGCGCCTGCCGTTCGCCGGCCTCTGCCACCCCGAAAGGGTGTTCCTGGCGGTGACCATTTTCATTCGCTACGGCGGTGATGCCGATTCGATCATCGTCGCCCCGGTGCGCGGCCTGCTCGATGACCCAGGTTACCGGCGGGCCAGGCAACTGGGCCTGGCATTCCGCCTCGCCAACACGCTTTCAGGCGGCGCGCCCGGCTTGCTGAACAAGACGCGCCCGGCGGTGACGAAGGACGCGCTGAAATTGAAATTCAGCGGAAAAGAGGAACCCTTCCTGAGCGAAACGGCCGAACGCCGTTTGGCCACCCTCGCCGGCAGCCTGGGGCTGTCGGCGGAAATTTAACGTACGGATTTACGCCGCGCCACGCCGCGTGGTTTCCTTTTCTTCAGGCGGTGGGCGTCCCAGTTCCGTTTTTCGGCGGTGATGATCAGCGTCTGTTGGCTGCCACTGGCCTCTTCATCGTCAGCCGGCCGGCGCTTGACGTAATCGCCGTTCGGCAGCATTTCCCAGGCCGAAACAACGTCGTTGACCTGCGTGGCCAGGATGAAATCCAATTCGGCCTGCCAGTTTGAATCCGTGACCGGCGTCAACACCTCGACGCGGCTTTTCAGGTTCCGGGTCATAAGGTCGGCGGAACCGATAAAGTATTCGTCCTCGCCGCCGTTGGCGAAGTGATAGATGCGTGAGTGCTCCAAAAAACGTCCGATGATGCTGATCACGCCGATATTCTCACTGACGCCGGCGAGGCCGGGCCGCAAACAGCAGGTGTCGCGGATAACCAGCCGCACCTTGACCCCGGCCTGGGACGCCCGGTACAGGGCGTGGATGATGTCGGGGTCTTCGAGGGCGTTGCACTTGAAACGGATCAGTCCCTCATTACCGTTCGACTGAAACCCGATTTCCCGTTCGATCTTCTCGAGGAGCTTTTTCTTCATTGACTTCGGCGCGGCCAGGATTTTCCGGTAATTCCTGGAAGGCTTGTAGCCGGTGGTCAGGTAATTGAACAGTTCGGTCAAATCGGCGCCGGTAACGTCGTCGCAGGTCAACAGTCCCAAATCGGAATACAGGCGCGCCGTTCCGGAATGGTAATTTCCAGTGCCGATATGGGCATAGCGCCGCAACCCCGAATAGTCCCTGCGAACGACCAGGATCACTTTCGAATGGGTTTTCAGGCCGACAACACCGTAATTGACGTGGATTCCCGCTTCCTCCAGCCGCGCCGCCCATTTGATGTTGGCGGCTTCATCGAAGCGGGCCTTGAGTTCCACCACCACGGCGACCTGCTTGCCATTTTTCGCCGCATTGATCAGCAGCTTGATGATCTCGCTTTGCGCCGAGGTCCGGTAAAGCGCCATCTTGATCGCCAGAACCTTGGGATCGCTGCTGGCTTCCCGAAGGAACCGCTCGACGGAGGTGGCGAAGGATTCGTAGGGGTGATGCAGAAGAATGGAGCCCACATCCCGAATGGCGTTAAAAATATTCCGGTCTTCGGTCAGCTTGGTGTTGTTGATGGGGTGATGGTCGGGATCGTGAAGTTCGTGGATATCAAGCGTCGCGATTTCCATCAGATCGGCCATCCCCAGCAGGCCCTTGACCGCGTAGACATCCTTGCTTTCATCGAGCCCAAGCTTGTTGGCCAGCATTCCCTGATGGACGGAGTCGATTCCATCCTCGACTTCCATGCGCACCGTTGTCGCGAACTTGCGGTCCCGCAGCTCGGTCTCGATCATGGCCAGCAGGTCGTCGGCTTTTTCCTCGTCGCGCTCCGTATTCGCGTTTCGCGTTACCCGGAAAAACTCGCAGGATTTGACCTCCATGCCGGGGAACAGAAGATCCAGGTTATGGGCCATTACCTGTTCCAGCGGAACGAAGGTCAGGCTGTCACCGACGCGGATGAACCGGGGGACGTCGCCGTCGATCGGAACCTTGACGCGCGCCTGGGCCAATTCGCCGTCGTCGTGCAGGTGCAGCGTCGTCAGCAGGTTGAGGGACAGGTTCGACAGGAACGGAAACGGATGGGCCGAATCCATGGCCAGTGGCGTCACCAGGGGGAATACATTTTCGCAGTAATCCTTCCGGGTGGCCGCCTGTTCCTCTCGCGAAAGCTGATCGTAACTTGCGAGAACGATGCCCTTCTTGCCCAGTTCCCGGATGACTTCCGTAAAGACGGCCCGCTTTTGCGCGACGAGTTCCTTGATGACGGCGATGGACTCATCGATCTGCTCCTCCGGCGTCCGCCCATCGACGGTCTTCGCATGAACGCCGGCGCCGACCTGCTGCTTCAGGCCGCCGATCCGTTTCATGAAAAATTCATCGAGGTTGGAGCTGACGATGGCGATGAACTTGAGTCGTTCGAGCAGGGGATTGCTGGGATTGCGGGCTTCGTCGAGAACGCGGAAATTGAAATTCAGCCACGTGATCTCCCGGTTCAGGTAATACTTCGCATTCCGCAAAGCAGCCGGTGAGATCGTTCGCCGTTGAACGCTTTTCCGGGCGGGTTTCTTGCCCGCCACGAGTTTCAGCGCCGTTTCCGCCTTTCCTCCTGGGACAGGCCGGACAGCGGTTTTGTCTTGCGCGCTTTTGGTTTCTCCCATGGGCTCTGTCTCTTAGGCGGCCAGGTTTTCAATCAGGATTTCAATCGGGATTTCAATCGAAATATTCGGGAACAAACGTTTGTTCGGACATGGGCGGGCGGACATAGCCCCCTTTGCTGGTTCTTTCCGGCAACTGGATCGGCTCGGGCGTTATGTCCTTATACGGGATCATACTTAATAGATGGCTAATGCAATTCAGCCGTGCCCGCTTTTTCGAATCAGCCTCGACCACATACCAGGGGGCGTGCTTTACATCCGTATGGGCGAACATTTCATCCTTCGCCTTGGAATATTCGATCCAGCGGTCGCGGGATTCCAGGTCCATGGGGCTGAGCTTCCACTGTTTCGTCGGGTCGTCGATCCGGCCCTGGAACCGCCGTTCCTGTTCTTCGTCGCTGACCGAGAACCAGTATTTGATCAGGATTAGCCCCGATTGAACGAGCAAGCGCTCGAAATGCGGGCAGGCGTGCAGGAAGTATTGATGCTCCTCTTCCGTGCAGAACCCCATTACGCGTTCGACGCCGGCCCGATTGTACCAGCTTCGGTCAAACAGAACCATCTCTCCCGCCGCCGGTAAATGGGCGACGTAGCGTTGGAAATACCACTGGGTTTTTTCCCGTTCGGTCGGCGTTCCCAAAGCCACGACACGGCAAATACGAGGATTGAGGCATTGGGTGATCCGCTTGATGACCCCGCCCTTTCCGGCGGCGTCGCGTCCCTCGAACAAAACGACGACTTTCAGGCCCTTTTCCTTGATCCAGCCTTGCAGCTTGACCAATTCCACCTGGAGTCGCTCCAGCTCTTCGTTATATTGCTGGTTTGGAATCTTTCTTTTGGCTGGCTCGTTTGGCGCAATTTTTTCTTCCGTATCCATAACAACGCTTCCTTTAGCCATGCCCGAAAGGCCGATTGGAAACATTGGTATTTCGACCGGGGCGGCAACTGCTTTATCTGAAACAATCTTCAGTATATGACATTAATTGAACTTTCGACATGCAAAAACGCGGACCATTCCAGTGAGAAACCTCTATCTGTTACGGCACGCCAAATCGAGTTGGGACGACCCCAGGCTGAATGATTTCGAGCGGCCGCTCACGCCGCGTGGAATCAAGGCCTGCAAGTTGATGAAGGCGCATATTCGAAAGGCCCGGATCACTCCGGACCTGATCCTGTGTTCGCCGGCCCAGCGCGCACGGGAAACTTTTACCCGCATCGCCGGCGCCTTCGCCAAGGAAACGGAAGTCAGGTTCGAATACGAACTTTATGAGGCGAGCAGTCAGGCGTTGATGAAGCGGCTCCGCCGGGTCGACCGCAAGGTAACCTCCGTCATGATGATCGGCCACAACACCAGCCTCGAGCACCTCGCGCTGGCGCTGACCAGTGGTACGGAAACCAAGCACCTCGCCCGCATGCGGGCGAAATATCCAACCCTGGCCCTCGCCAGCATCGAAATCAGGAAAGGGGCGTGGTCCATGGCCGGACCAGGATGCGCCCGGTTGGCGGACTTCATCATTCCCAGCGACCTTAAAGAGAGAAAGCGGAAAAAATGACGGCCCCGGACCGTTCGGCCTTGTTCCGCCGTCATGTGTCCCACCCTTCCCGGCTGGTTACGGCCGTGCGCCGCTTTTTATCGTTTTCCCGCGGTCCGGGCGGCTTTCGGACCCACCGTTAGGAATTTACAAACCATTCCATGGCCCTATTTAGCTGGATTTTTCGCCGAAGCGGCATAGCATGAGAGCGACTTAGCACGAGGGAAGGTCTTGCCATGAATGATATCGAGGAACTGCGCCAACGCGTCGTCGACGCCGAGGAACGCTTTGGCCTGATCGACGAGCAGCGCGCCAAGTACAGCGAACGCCTGATCCTACTGATGGACGCCATCGAGGGGCGAATCCATGAGCAGCAGGGCGCCATCGATCGGCACGCCGCGATCATCGAAAAATACGAGTCCGAGGCCGCCGACCAACAGTCCAGGATCGATGGCCAAGCCGCCGAGATCGCCCAACACGCCGGGGAAGTCGAGAAACTCAAAGCCGCCGCCGCCCGCAAGGATGAGGAGAACGAACAACTGCGCGCCATGCTGCACTCGCTGCTTCAGGCCATCGAGGCCGGCGGCGGCAATGGCCTGGCGGATACCCTGCAGACGCTGTACCGCAAGGTAAGCGCGCTGGCGAGCACGGTGGCAGCCGAGGAAAGCGAAGCCGAGCCGGAGCCGGAGCCAAAACCGGAGTCTGGGATTGAGGCGCCCGAAGCTGCAATGGAAACGGCCGCCGAGGCCCAAAATGTAGAAATTGAAGAGACCGAAGAAATCGAAGAGCCGGTGGCGGAAGCCGGGGAGCCGGTGACCGGGGAATCCGGGGAGGCCGTGCCGGAGACCGCCGCCGAAACCACCGCCGAAGAAGAGCCCGTGGCGGAAGCCGGGGAGCCCGTGCCGGAGAACGCCGCCGAAACCATCGCTGAAGAAGAGCCGGTGGCGGAAGCCGGGGAGATCGTGCCGGAGATCGCCGCCGAACGTCCCAACGACGGCCTCGACGAGATCATCGGCAAGATATCCAGGCTGGTCGAAGAGACCGAGGCGAAGTTCGCCGCGCCCGAGCCCAGCGCCCCCGGGGAGACCACGGCGGAAGCAGCCGGGGACATCGCCGAGGACATGGCGTTGCCCATCGCCCGGGATTCCGGAAACGCCTGATTTCACCCTGGGTGGAAAGTCCCGCTGAAGCGTGCTTCCTTCGTGAAGATTGTTCACGCTGCGGACTGTCAATCCGGTACGCGGCCGAGTTAGTATGCGGTTCCGCTTGATTGAAATTTGGGAGGAAGACGGCCGTGGCCAGAATTGAGAGCCTTCATGGAACGACGCCGGCCGAGATTTTCGAAAGCGGCCTGGAAAACGTCAGCGAAATCGTAGGCGTCGCCGCCACCGTGTTATGGAAGGACGGCCGGATCACGGCGGGCTGGTCGAACCTGGATGCCGCCAGTCTGTCGCGCATGATTCTGGTGTTGGACGAGAAGCAGCGCCGGGACACCATACCCGACACCGACTAGAAAGCATCGGCGCCGCCGCCGCCCGCCGGCTCCCACCAGCCGAAAGCCGCAAAAAGCTGAGCACGACGGTGACACCGCCATGATGCCTGAAAAGGACAGCGCCGATCCCTTCGCCGGTTATTTCTCCGAGAACCTGGCGCAGGCCGATCCGGAAGTGCACCGGGCCATCCAGGGCGAGTTGGCCCGCCAGGGAGACCAGATCGAACTGATCGCTTCTGAAAACCTGGTCAGCCTGGCCAGCCTTCAGGCGTTGGGTTCGGTGATGACCAACAAGACCGTCGAGGGATACCCGGGCCGGCGCTATTACGGCGGAGCGGAATTCGCCGACGCCATCGAACGGCTGGCCATCGGCCGGGCCAAGGCCCTGTTCGGCTGCGCTTACGCCAACGTGCAGCCCCATTCGGGCAGCCAGGCCAACCAGGCGGTGTACCTGGCGCTGCTCAGGCCCGGCGATACCCTGCTCAGCATGTCGCTGGCCGCCGGCGGCCACCTGAGCCACGGGGCGGCGCCCAACCTTTCGGGCAAGTGGCTGAACCCGGTGCAGTACGGAGTGCGGCGCGAAGACGGGTTGATCGATTACGGCCAAGTGGCGGAACTGGCCCGCGTCCACCAGCCGAAGCTGATCGTCGCCGGCGGTTCCGCCTATCCCCGGGCCATTGATTTCGCCCGCTTCCGCAAAATCGCCGATGATGTGGGGGCGGTGCTAATGGCCGACATCGCCCATTTTTCCGGCCTGGTCGCCGCCGGTGTCCACCCCAACCCCTTCCCCCACGCCCATGTGGTCACCACCACCACCTACAAGAACCTGCCGGGGGCCCGCGGCGGGCTGATCCTGACCAACGACGAGGCCCTGGCCAGGAAGTTCAATTCCGCCGTCTTCCCCGGCATGCAGGGCTCCATCATCCTCAACGCCGTCGCCGCCAAGGCGGTGTGCCTGGGGTGGGCGTTGAAGCCCGTATTCAAAATCTACGCCAGGGCGGTGCTCGACAATGCCCGGGCGCTGGCCGCCGCCCTGATGGAGGCGGGATATGAAATCGTCACCGGCGGCACCGACACCCCCCTGATGCTGGTCGACCTGCGACCCCGGGGATTGACCGGCGACGTGGCCTCCCATCACCTGGAGGCGGCGGGGCTGACCTGCAATAAGAACGCGGTGCCCTTTGACGACCAGCCGCCGACGGTGACTTCGGGCCTGCGGCTGGGGGTTTCGGCGGGCACCACCCGGGGCTTCGGCACGGCGGAGTTTGGCGCCATCGGCGGCATGATCGCCCGAGTCCTGGACGAGGTCCTGGATGAGCCGCGGGATGGGCGGGCCGGCAAGGACGACGGCGCCGTCGAAGCGGCGGTGCGGGAAGAGGTGCGGGCGCTCTGCCGGCGCTTTCCGATTTATAACCGGCCTGAACCCGAAACGGCGGTCGATTGATGCCCATCGAGCCCGCCGTTTTGGGCGCCTATGTCCTCGCCGTCGGCGCCTTGATCGTCTCGCCGGGGCCCGACACCTTGCTGATCCTGCGCTACGCGATGACTTCCGGCCGGCGGGCGGGGCTGGCCGCCGTCGCCGGGGTGCAGGTGGGCCTGTTGGGCCATACGGCGCTGGCCGTCGCCGGCATTTCCCTGATCATCGCCTCGTCGCCCGTGTTGTTCAAGAGCGTGGCGGTGGCGGGCGCGCTGTACCTGGGCTGGCTGGGCGTACAGGGGTTCCGCCGCCGGGACGCCCTGGGACTGGGCGGCGGCGGCGGGCGTGTGTCGCCGCGCCGGGCGCTCGGCGACGCGGCGTTGTGCAACCTTCTCAACCCCAAGGTGATCCTGTTGTTCCTGGCCCTGCTGCCCAATTTCATCGAACCGGACCGGGGCAACGTGACGGCGCAGCTTTTGTTTTTGGCCGGGGTGTTAATCTTCATCAACACCTGCTGGCAGACGCCCATGGCCTGGGCGGCGGACAGCCTGCGCCACTGGCTGGACCGCCCGGCCAGGCAAATGGCGATTTCGCGCCTCACCGGAAGCATCCTGCTGGCCTTCGCCGCGTTGATGATCTACGAACATTTGTTGTAGCACCAAGGATCAGGAGCCCGACCGCCATGGCCGCCAGCCCCGAACTCCGCCAACATGTTCTGGATTTTCTGGAAGGCATGGGCCCGGTGGCGGCCCGGCGCATGTTCGGCGGCGCCGGCATTTACCTGGACGGGGTGATGTTCGCCCTGCTCACCGGCGGGGACGTTCTGTATTTTCGCACCGACGGCGGCAACCGGGCCCGGTTCGAGGACGCCGGCATGGAGCCCTTCGTCCCCTTCGCCGACGGACGCATGACCATGCCTTACCACCGGGCGCCGCCGGAGGTGATGGAGGACGCCGACGAAATGTGCGATTGGGGCCGCTCCGCCTGGGAGGCGGCGAAACGGAACCGGAAGCAAAAGCCGGCGAAGAAGAAAGCAGCGAAGAAGAAGGGGGCCAAAAAATGACCCCCCTGCCCCGCCTGCCGGAAACGCCGGAGGCTGAAGACGGCGACGGCAGGCCCCGCAAGCGCTCCGTGCACATCGCCGGCCACCCGACCAGCGTCACCCTGGAAGGCGCCTTCTGGGAGGCGCTGAAACAAATCGCGGCACGCCGGGGGCAGTCGCTGAACCAGTTGGTCACCGAAATCGACCACGGCCGCCGAACCAACCTCTCCAGCGCCATAAGGGTGTTCGTGCTGCGGGAAATTAGCCTGCGAGGGAAATCATAGTTTCGCTTTGAGGTTTTTTCTTACGTGGTGGGAGATCAAAAACAACCGACCCGTCTTTCCTCATCTTCACAAGAACATCTTTCAGCCTTGGTTCCGTAAGACGCTCTGTTTCTAAAACTGGCGCAAGCAATTCACGGTATCGTCTTGCGCCATTTCTATTCAGGTAGGCAGTGATGCGCTCTGGGGCCACTTGGCGCGCTTTGGTGCCATCAATTCCATCTCGGGCCAAAAAACTTTCCGCATGCATTTCGGGAGTCACAAGTAGAGCCTGTGATTCCTCTTGCTTAACTTCCTCCCGTCGTGTTGCTTGAAATTCCTCCGCCTTTTTTTGAGCCGCACGAAACACACCTACACCCGCTGCGCTACGGGTTCCAAACAACAATCGGAATTGAACACGGTTCTCACGGGGACGTTTTACCGGGAAATCAATTACATAGTCCGCGCAGCCAAGCTCCTTCAATTTTTCACGTAAGAGCACAAGAATTTTTTCTTCAT
>JAJRSS010000080.1 GCA_024278615.1 Alphaproteobacteria bacterium | reverse complement strand
TCGGCGAAGGGGAAAAAGGCGTCCGAGGCGACCACCGAGCCCTTGGCCCAGCTTTCCGCGCCGCCGGCCACTTTCGCCGCGTCGGCGGCCTTCCAGGCGGCGATGCGCGATGACGTGACCCGGCTCATCTGCCCGGCGCCGACACCCACCGTGGCGCCATCCTTGGCGCAGACGATGGCGTTGGACTTGACGTGCTTGGCGACGGTGAAGGCGAATTTCAGGTCGGCCAGCTCGGCCTCGCTGGGGGCCCGCTTGGTGACCACTTTCAAATCTTCCAGCACCGCCCGGTCCCGGCCCTGGACCAGATAGCCTCCGGCCAGGGTGCGCACGGTCATCCCCGGCGCCGCCGGGTCGGGCATGGCGCCGGTCAGCAGGACCCTCAGGTTCTTCTTCGCCGCCAGGATTTCCAGGGCCTTGCCGTCCGCCCCGGGGGCGATGATCACCTCGGCGAACAGCTTGGCCACTTCCTCCGCCGTGGCGGCGTCCAGGGGCCGGTTGAAGGCGACGATGCCGCCGAAGGCGCTTTCCGTGTCACAGGCTAGGGCCTTGCGGTAGGCGCCGGCCTGGGTGGGGGCGGTGGCGACGCCGCAGGGATTGGCGTGCTTGATGATGGCGCAGGCGCCGTCCTCGAATTCGGCCACCAGTTCGAAGGCGGCGTCGGTGTCGTTGAGATTGTTGAAGCTGAGTTCCTTGCCCTGCACCTGGCGGGCGCCGCCGACGCCGGGGCGGGCCTCGCCGCCGACGTAAAACGCCGCCGCCTGGTGCGGGTTCTCGCCGTAGCGCATGGTTTGGCGCAATTGCCCGCCAAAGGTCAGGTGGCGGGGGAAGGTCTCCCCAGATTGGCCGATTTGGCCGGAAAACCAGCCGCCGATGGCGGTGTCGTAGGCGGCGGTGTGTTGATAGGCCTTGGCCGCCAGGGCGCGCCGCAGTTCGGCGTCGGCGCCGCCGTATCGGCCGATGCCGTCCATGATCCGGGCATAGTCGCCGGGTTCCACCACCACGGCGACGAAGGCGTGGTTCTTGGCCGCCGCCCGGATCATCGCCGGGCCGCCGATGTCGATGTTTTCGATGCAGGCGTCGAAGGGGGCGCCGCTGGCCACGGTTTCGCTGAAGGGATAGAGGTTGACCACCAGCAGATCGATGGGGGCGATGCCGTTTTCCCGCATGGCCGTTTGGTGGTCTTCATTGCCGCGCACCGCCAACAGGCCGCCGTGGATTTTGGGGTGCAGGGTCTTGACCCGGCCGTCCATGATTTCCGGGAACCCGGTATGGGCCGATACCTCGGTGACGGTAACGCCGGCGTTTCGAAGGGCCCTGGCCGAGCCGCCGGTGGAAAGGATTTCGACGCCGTTCTTTTCCAGGAACCGGCCCAGGTCCTCAAGGCCGGTCTTGTCGAAAACGGAAATCAGGGCGCGGCGAATTTTGGGGGTGGAATTGGATGCCATTGACGAGGTCCTTTTTTTTAGGGTCTGGTGGTTTCGTTTCCGCCTGGCTAAGCGTCTTAAAATACCTGGCGCCTTAAGCCGATGAATTCAAACAAATGGTTAAAACGATCGATTAAATCGCCTGGCGCCGGCCCGCGTCCTCCGCCGGGGCGGTGTATTCGGGCACCAGGCGGCGCAACACGCCGATCACGCCCCGGGCGTCGGCGTCGGCGGCGGCGGCGGCGATATCCGCCACCGCTTGGTCAAGCTGGTCCCGGTCGGCGGTGCGCGGCGCCGCCAGCAGGATGCCCGGCCGGTCCGTGGGCAGCATGGATTCCCGGTCGTGGAACATTTCCTCGAACAGCTTTTCCCCCGGCCGCAGGCCGATGTATTCGATCTTTATGTCCTCGTCCGGTTTCAGGCCGGCCAGGCGGATCATCTGGCGGGCCAGGTCCTGGATGGCCACCGGCTCGCCCATGTCGAGGACGAAGATCTTGCCCTCCTGGCGGTGCCGGCCCTGACGCAGGGCGGAGGCCTGCAACACCAGTTCCACCGCCTCGCGGATGGTCATGAAATAACGGATCATGTCCGGGTGGGTGACGGTCAGCGGCCCCCCCGCCGCCAGTTGCCGCTGGAACAGGGGCACCACCGAACCGTTGGACCCCAGCACGTTGCCGAAGCGCACGGTGACCAACCGGGTGCCGCCCCCGTCCAGGTCCCGCACCTGGCAATACTGTTCGGCCACGCGCTTGGTGGCGCCCATGACGCTGGTCGGATTGACCGCCTTGTCGGTGGAAATCATCACCATGGTGGCGACGCCCGAGGCCCGGCAGGCGTCGACCATGTTGACCGTGCCGATGACATTGGTGGTGGCGCCCTCGAACACGTTCTCCTCCACCAAGGGCACATGCTTCAGCGCCGCGGCGTGAAACACCAGTTGGGGCCGGATGTCGCTCATGATCCGCTGGATTCGGGCCCGGTCGCGGACGTCGGCGATCAAGGATTGGCGGGGCAGTTCCGGGTGGCGGTCCCGGGTTTCCATGTCGATGGTGTAAAGGGCGCCCTCGGAATGGTCGAGCAGGGTTATGGCCGAAGGCGCGAAATCGCTCACCTGGCGCACCAGTTCGCTGCCGATGCTGCCGCCGGCGCCGGTGATCAAGACCCGGTGGTTCCTGACCATGGCCCGCATGGCCTCCCGGTCCAGGGGTTTTTGCGGCCGGCCCAGCAGGTCTTCGACGGCCACCGGGCGCACCTCCAGGGTGTCGCCGGCGCCTTGCCTGAAATCGGTGAGCCGGGGCAGCCGGGCCAGGGTCATGCCCAGTTCCGCCGCCCGGCCGAGGAGCGCCCCGATGCGGGCGCCATCCATGCGTTCCTTGGTCAGGATCAGCCTTTGCGGCCGCCGCCCCTGCTTTTCCAGCTTCGAAACCACGGCCGGAAGGTCGTCCGTGGTGCCCAGCACCTCGACGCCATGGATGCGGCGGCCCACCCGGCCCCTGGTTTCCGACGCGATGCCGACCACCTGGTAGCCGCCGCCGTCCCGGGCCAGGGAGCGGATGAACAATTCCGCGCCATCGCCGGCGCCGACCAGAAGCACCGGAATCCGGGGGCGGGCCGGGTCCTCCAGGTGAAAATCGATGCGCCGGTCCTTGAGCCACCGGTAGAGAAAACGGGGTCCGCCCAGCAAGGCCATCAGCACGAACCAGTTGATCACCAGGCTGGACCGGGGCAGTTCGACCAGCCGGGTCCACAGGAACATGACGACCAGGAAAATCAGGATCACCAGCGTCGCCGACTTGGTGATCGCCAGCAGGTCGTTCATCGAGGCGTAGCGCCATACCCCCCGGTAAAGGTCCATGTACCAGAACACGGCGGTGGCGATGACCATGAAGGCAAGGGTGCCCTGGACCAGAAGCCCGGTGGTGTAATAGGAGAAATCGTCGCCGAACCTGAGGTACAGGGAGACGACGAAAGACAGGCCGGCCATGACGATGTCGTGGCCAAAGGCGATATACCCCCGGGGGGGGATCCGTTGCAGTAGGTTCAAGGTCTGTTCAGCATGGTCAAGGGTTGGGCGGCCTTTCCGTTTTTTTGGCCGTTTTTTTGGCCGTTTTTTGGGTCTGTGTGCCGGGGCCCGCCCCGGCGCCGACGTGGGGCCTTTCCGGCCGGGCCAGGAACCAGCGGGCGGTCTCGGAAAGACCTTGTAGCATGGTAAAGGGCGGGTTCCATCCCAGATCACGGCGGATTTTTCCGTCATTTATCCGCAAGGAGTCAAGCAGGCGGGTGGCGGCGGCGGATTTTCCCGCCAAACCCAGGCCCAGCCTCAACAGCCCCGGCGGCACGGGAAACAGCTTGGGCTTTTGGCCAAGGGCCTGGGTCGTCAGGCGAAACAGTTCCGCCATGGTCGGGTCGTCGCCGTCCCGCACCAGGTACGTCGCCCCGGCGGCCCGAGGTTTTTCCAGGCAGCGGGCGATGGCATGGGTCAGGTTGCCCACATAGATCAGGCTGCGCCGGTTGTGCAGGCCGCCCAGGGGCAGGGGCGGCGCCAGGCGGCAAAGGCGCAGCAGGGTGGCGAAATTGCCTTTCACGCCGGGGCCGTAGACCAGGGGCGGGCGCAGGATCACCGTTTCCAGTGCGGTTTCCCCGGCGACGCCGGCCAGGGCCTGTTCCGCCTCCCATTTGGATATGCCGTACCCGTCCACGGGCCGGGGAGGGTCTTCTTCGGTCAGGGGCCGGGCGCCGCTGTTTTCCCCCATGGCCTTGACCGAACTGATGAACACCAGCCGCCCGACCCCGGCGCGGGCGGCGGCGGCGGCCAAATGCCGGGTGGCTTGCGTATTGACCCGCCGGAAGGAGGCCATGGAGTCCGTGTGGGTCCGGTCTTTCATCACATGGACCCGGGCCGCCAGATGGACCACCCCGTCCACGCCTTCAAGGGCCCTGCCCCAATCCGTATCCGGTCCCAGGTCGTCCATGAGGTCGCCCATTGGCCGCACCACCACCCCCAACCCGGCCCATGCCTCGGGAACCGGGGTCTGCGGGCCGCGGACGGCGGCGACCACCTGGTGCCCGGCCGCGGCCAGTTCCGGGACCAGGGCGCGGCCGACAAAGCCGCCGGCGCCGGTGACCAGGAAGCGGCTCATGGTGTTTTTGCCCGCCCTTCCCCATCCTGCCC
>JAJRSS010000079.1 GCA_024278615.1 Alphaproteobacteria bacterium | reverse complement strand
GGCGCCGGCCTCGCCGGACGGTGACGTCCCGGACCTGAGCGACGATGACCTTTCGGCCCTGGAATCCCTGGCCGCCACCATCCCGGAACTCGCCGAACCGGAGCTTGTAGAACCGGAGCTTGTAGAACCGGAGCTTGTAGAACCGGATCGGGCTGGACGGGAGGGCGCCCAATGACCGGCAACAAATCGAACGAGGCCGCCGGTTGGGCCTGGTTCGACCCGCCGGCCGCCCCACCGGGCGCGGACCAATTGAGCCAGGATCCGGCTCCGGAACTTGCTCCGGACTTGGCCCCGGACCTGGCAAAAGCCTTCGCCCGCTGTTTCCGCGGCGGGGACGGCGAGCGGGCGCTGGCCCACCTCCGCGCCATCACCCTGGAACGGGCCATGGGCCCCGGCGTCTCCGACGCCATGCTGCGCCACGCCGAAGGGCAGCGCCAGCTCTACGCCTACATGGCCGCCCTGGTGGCGCGGGGGCGCGGCCGAGACCGCTCCCCTTTTTACCCCCCAACCCAAGGAGAAGACCATGACCGACACCGTGTTGGAAGCCGTTGAACACGCGCCGGCCCCGGCCGGCGGCAATGACGATTTCGCCGCCGGCCGCGATGACGCCGAGGATGCATTGGAAACCGCCCGGCCCGATGGCCTGCCGGAAAAATTCTGGGACGAAGAGAGCAACAGCCTGCGCACCGAGGCGCTGGTGAAATCCTACAACCAGTTGGAGCGGAAACTGGGCGGCCAATCGGACGCCGATGTTCCGGAAGGCGCCGATGGTTATGACATTGCCGCCAATCACGGACTGTTCACCGCCGACGCGGAGGTCAACGCCAAGCTGCACGCCGCCGGCTTCACCCAGGACCAGGCGCAACTGGTCTATGACCTGGCGGCCGAGCGTATGCTGCCCATGATCACCGACCTGGCCACCCAGTTTGAGGCCGACCACCAGATCGGCCGCCTCGTCCAGCACTTCGGCGGCGAGGAAAAGTGGGGGCAGGTTTCCCGCCAACTGGCCCATTGGGGTAAATCCCATTTCCCGGCGGATGTCTTCCAGTCCCTTTCCAGCACCTATGACGGCGTCCTTGCCCTGCACCGCATGATGGCCAAGGGCGAACCGGGCCTGTCGGGAGCCGCCGACGCCACCGCCGGCGCCGTCAGCGAGGGAAGCCTGAAGGAATTGATGCGCGATCCCCGGTACTGGCGGCAAGGGGACCCGGCCCTGGTGGCCCGGGTGCGGGAAGGCTTTCGCAACCTGTACCCCGACTGACGCCGCCGGACCGGCGGCCCCGGATGGTCGCCCATTGTTGCGGATACGGGGTAGAGCGCGGTCCCCTTCCCGCCGCTTCCCCGTTGCGGGGCCGCCGGTTCCCGGGAGCCGGCGGCCCTTTTTTGTCAACCCCGGTAAAGAACTCCCATCATTTCCCTCTTCTACTCTTTTCCTTTTCCGCTCACCGGATAACCGCCGGCGCGGCGCATAGCCTTTGCGCCACGACCGGCGGCCCGGCTGGCAATCCCGCGCCTTCGTTCCGGCGACCGTTCGCCAACGGCCACAACCGGCGGAGGGAACGCGCCTCCACCCCAACCCCCTAAACAAGCACCAAGGAGAATGACGCATGTCGATTACCGTCGATCAGTCGTTCGTCAAGCACTTCCAGGCCGACGTCCATATGCAATACCAGCAGATGGGATCGAAGCTTCGCAACACCGTGCGCACCAAGGACGGCATTATCGGGTCCTCGACCACCTTCCAGAAGGTGGGCAAGGGCACGGCCAGCACCAAGGCGCGCCACGGCAAGGTGCCGGTGATGAACGTCGACCACACGCCGGTGGAATGTCCGGTTTCGGACTATTACGCCGGCGATTGGGTCGATGAACTTGACGAGCTGAAGACCAACATCCAGGAGCAGCAGGTGGTCGCCCGGGCCGGAGCCTATGCGCTCGGCCGCAAGACCGACGAGCTGATCATCGCCCAACTGGATACTTCCACCAACTATGCCGGCACCGGCGCCGACGGCCTGACCAAGGCCAAGGTGCTGGCGGCGTTCGAGATGCTGGGCGGGGCCGACGTTCCCGACGACGGCGAGCGTTACGCCGCGGTCGGCTGGAAGCAGTGGTCGGACCTGCTGGGCATCCAGGAGTTCGCCAACGCCGACTACATCGGCGACGATGAGTTGCCGTGGAAAGGCACCCAGGCCAAGCGCTGGCTGGGGACCCTGTGGATTCCCCATTCGTCGCTGACCAAGGACGGAAGCAACGTGCGCTTTTGTTACTGGTATCACCGGACGGCCATCGGCCACGCCATCGGCAAGAACGTAAAAACCGATGTCACGTGGCACGGCGACCGCGCCGCCCACTTCATCAACAACATGATGAGCCAGGGCGCCTGCCTGGTCGATGCCTCGGGCGTCATCAGCATGCGCTGCCTCGAAACCTAAGAGTCCGTCCGAGAAATTCATGAGGGATAACAGTATCTCGTTATTCTCCTCAGCATGAGCCTGATACTGGCCAGGCGGATGAATGCGAGAGCCGTCCGGTTGAGGTTTTCGTAGTCCTTGGCCAAGCGCCGGCAGCG